>CAZJBB010000196.1:0-6208 GCA_964543995.1 uncultured Bacteroidales bacterium | reverse complement strand
GGCTCTGAACACTCTTTCCCTACACGACGCTCTTCCGATCTGGAAATGGCAATACACGATGAAAAATGGCATACAGAAAGTTTCATGTGGGGAAATGCCCGAGAAAGGCGTAAAGATTTTTGGACTGAAGAAGTGGAAAAAGAATGGACAGAAACCATGCACAAAGCAAGAACGCGACTCATCAGTTGCTATAACTGCCCTATGAAGTGTGGTGCCACCATTACCCTACCCGGTTTACCAACCTATATGATGAAGTGCTTCTCTAAACTGACCTACACCATGGCAGCCATGTCGAACTTAGACTTTGGTTTGAGAATAGCACAAAGAGCCACTGAATATGGAGTCGATGGATTTTCAGCCCCTCAAGTCATGGCTTTTGCTTTGGAGCTCAAAGAAAACGGCATATTACCTGAGTCAGATTTTGAAGGTATGCCTGAAGACAATGAAGGGAAATTTTTCTGGTTGCTCGATCGAATTGTAAGACGAGAAGGTGTGGGGAACATCCTTGCCAATGGCACCTATTGGGCGGCAAAAGAAATTGGAAACGGAGCGGGTGCTTTTGCTCACAACAACATTAAAAAACATGAGCAATTGCCACTGAAGCTTTCGATGTTGAATCCCATTTATTTTTTAATGTACGCTACCGGAGAAAAAATTAACATTACTCAAATTGAAGGTCAGTTTCCGCAAGCCCCCTTCCCTACCCGAGAAGAAAGAGAAGAATTTATTAAGGACTGGCATCAGGTACCGGATGATTCTTTTAAACAAATTTTAATGGATTGGGAGCTCAGGGGAGACTTCTCCATGCCTTTTTACCCAACGGTTGATATGTGTTGTAACATCGTAGATTGGCAAGAGAAAATGCATTATATTGACGATGCTTTGGGCATGTGTGCAGGTTTGTCATCCTTCCCTTTGAAACCGCCCTATCATATTCATAATTACCCAAAATTTATTTCTGCCGGAGCGGGAATTCAAATGGATGAAGAAAAACTGTCCATGTCTGTAAAAAGATACAGGACTTTGGTGAGGGCCATCAACATCAGCAGGGGCATGAGGCGAAAAGATGAAAAACCGCCGGAAAATCACTGGAAAAAACGTTTCCCCGAACTTGAAAAAGAGCTGTTAGATGCTTATTATAAAAAGAAAGGCTGGAATAATGACGGCATCCCTACTAAAGAATCATTAGAGGCGCTAGGATTACAATATGTGAGTGATTATTTCGAACAAAAAGGGATTTGGAATGCTGAAACCATGGAAGTTGTCGTTTCAAAAGAAGAGGAAGGAGTAGAACATGCAAACTGAGAAAAAGACAAAAATCATTAAAACCATTAAAATTGATGCCGATAAGTGTATGGGCTGTATGGCTTGTGAACTTATTTGCTCGGCTTTTCATGCTTCACCAAAATATAGCAGCAACAATCCGGCTCGGTCAAGAATTCGTGTGATACGAGACCCCCTTGCCGATATATATGTTCCTGTTTATGCCGGAGAATATGCGGTTGCTGAATGTGCGGGAAGAGACAAATACGTTATCGATGGTAAAGAATACGACGAATGTTCCTTTTGCAGAGCTTCCTGCCCTTCAAGGGACTTATTCAAGGAGCCGGATTCAGGTTTACCTCTCAAATGCGATATGTGCTCCAGCGACCCTACGCTGGAAAAACCCCTTTGTGTGCAATGGTGTTTAAACGATGCCCTCATTTATGAAGAAAGAGAAGTTGAGGTGGAAAAAGCAGAAAGCATGGAGGACTTAGAAATTGGATTGGAAGCCTTAGCGAATACATACGGATTGGATAAAGTGAAAGATATTTTGGCAAGGTTGACTGAATCCAAGAAAGGTTAATATAAATCAGATACCAAATCACAAATTCAATAAAGCAATAGTGAATTAGACTAAACCCTAATCATTTTCACTTGACAATTAAACGTGAATATTGGGTTTGAAATTATTATAAAAATGAAAAACACAGCTGACTATAAAGAAATAGCTGATATTATAAAAGAAAAAGGCGGCGATGCTTTTAAGATGTGTTACCAATGCGGGAAATGCGATGTAGTGTGCCCTTGGAACAGGGTTACCCGTTTTAGTATGCGGAAATTAGTTAGAGAAGCTGCTTTTGGAATGTCGGAAATCGAAGGAGAGGATATTTGGCGTTGTACCACTTGCGGAAAATGCCCAAAGGAATGCCCCAGAGATGTAAAACAAGTGGAATCAGGTATGGCACTTCGCCGAATTGCTACTGAATTCGGTATGTATCCGGCATCGGTTAATCCTATACGTGGCATACGTTCCGGATTAAACGGCGACGGAAATCCTTTTTCTGAAGACCGAAGCAAAAGAGGGGAATGGGCTAATGGCCTTTCGGTGAATTCTTTTGCCGAAGGCATGGAGATTTTATACTTCCCGGGTTGCTATTTGAGTTACGACCCCCGATTAAAAAAAGTAGCTGCTGCAACCGTGAAAATCCTTAAAAAAGCCGGAGTTAATTTTGGTATTTTGGGGTCGAAAGAAGTGTGTTGTGGCGAAAGTATACGCAAAACCGGCGACGAAGATTTGTTTCGGAAACTGGCCAAGGAAAACATCAAAACTTTTATCGATAACGGGGTTAAAAGAATTTTGGTTTCGTCTCCACATTGCTACCAAACCTTTAAAAAAGAGTATCCTGAATTTATGGTAAAGTTTGAAATAGTGCACATGGCGCAATATATTTCAGAACTCATTGAATCCGGGAGACTTACCCTTGACAAAGAATTCAATAAGAAAATCACTTATCACGACCCTTGTTATTTAGGTCGGCATAATGGAATTTATGATGAACCTCGCAGCGTTTTACAAAAAATTTCTTCCCTTGAACTCGTTGAAATGACGGATTCAAAAGAAGATAGTCTTTGTTGTGGGGGTGGTGGCGGAAGGATTTGGATGGATACCCCAAAGGGTGAAAGATTCGGCGACCTAAGATTAGATCAAGCTTTGGAAACCGGAGCCGAAATGCTGGTTACCGCCTGCCCATACTGTATTGCCAATTTCGAAGACAGTTTGCTTTCGCATAAAGCCAATGGCGTCATAGAAGTAAAAGACATAACAGAAGTAATTCAAGAAGCCATTTTATAAACCATCACCATCATGACATTTATAAAATATGATATTCTAGTCTTGTTGTTAATAATTTCCAAGTTCAAAGCTTGAACTTAGGAATTTAATTGAATTAAAGTAATGAAAGAAGAAACCACAAATAGTTATTCCAATATTCAAACCATAGGCGATGTAATGGTTGTGGGAGGCGGCATTAGCGGTATTCAAGCGGCTCTCGACCTTGCTACCTCCGGATATAAGGTTTTCTTGGTAGAAAAATCACCCACCATTGGGGGTAAGATGGCACAGCTCGATAAAACCTTTCCTACCAATGATTGCTCCATGTGTATTGAGTCGCCAAAATTTATAGAATGCGACCGTCATCCCAACATCGAAATCATGACCTATACAGAAGTGGTTGGGGTTGATGGAGAAGCCGGAGATTTCACCATTACTCTCAACAAAAAACCCAGGTATATTATTGAAGATAAGTGCACAGGTTGTACGGTTTGTGCCGAGTATTGTCCGGTGCACATTCCCGATCCATTCAACCAAAACCTCTCTACCAATAAAGCAACCCATATTTATTTTTCACAAGCGGTGCCTTTGGTTCCTTATATCGATGAGAATTGCTTGTATTTAAAAGACCAAAAGTGCTCCATTTGTGTGGGTGTTTGTAAAACCAATGCCATTGATTTACATCAAAAACCTGAGAAAAAAATATTGAAAGTTGGGGCCATCGTTTTATCCCCCGGTTATGAGGTATTTGATCCGGCTTTGCGTGGAGATTACGGGTATGGAACCTATAAGAATGTAGTTACCAGTCTCGATTTTGAAAGGTTGCTGTGTTCAACCGGACCTCATGTGGGGGAGATACTTCGTCCCTCCGATTTAAAACATCCCAAAAAAATAGCTTGGATTCATTGTGTAGGTTCAAGACAAACACAAGAAGGGGCCAACAGTTACTGTTCTTCCGTTTGTTGCACCTATATTCAAAAACAGGTCATTTTATCAAAAGATCACGATGCTGACATGATTTGCAGCATTTTCCATAATGACATTCGTTCGTATGGAAAAGACTTTGAACGTTTTTACCAAAGAACTGAAAATCTGTCGGATGTGAATTTTATTCGAAGTTATGTTACCGTGGGCAGAGAAATTCCAGAAACCCAAAATGTGACAATAAAGTATTCGACTCCTGATGAAGGGGTAAAAGAAGATGAATTTGATTTGGTTGTACTGGGTGTGGGAATGAACCCTCCTGCGAATGTCAAGGAACTTGCTCAAACCTTTGGAATCGAGCTTAATGCTCACCAATTTTGCAAAATCAGTGCCACCTCCCCTATCCAAACTTCACGCCCCGGTGTTTTCATCAGTGGTGCATTTCAAGGCCCTCTGGACATTCCTGAATCCGTTATGGGTGGAAGTGGTGTAAACGCAATGGTGGGTGAATTATTAAATGCGAGAAGAGGAAAACTCTCTAAAGAAAGAGTGTACCCTGAAGAAAGGGATGTTTCGGAAGAAGAACTAAGGGTGGGTGTATTTGCTTGTCATTGTGGAGCCAATATTGGACGTGTAGTCAACATTCCCTCTTTGGTGGATTATTCAAAATCCTTAGATAATGTAGTTCATGCCGAAGAAGGACTCTTTATTTGTTCTACAGATGCAGCCCAACAAATTTCAAATACCATTAGAGAAAAGAGATTGAACCGAGTGATTGTTGCTGCTTGCACTCCAAAAACCCATGAACCTTTGTTCCGGGATACTTTACGCGAAGGAGGCATCAACCAGTATTTTTTCGACATGGCGAACATTCGTGAGCACTGCTCTTGGGTGCATTCCAAACAAAAAGAAGAAGCTACCCAAAAAGCGAAAGACATCGTTCGAATGTCGGTTGCCCGTGTAGGATATTTAGAACCTTTGCAAGAATTTGATTTACCGGTAAATAAAACGGCCTTGGTTGTGGGAGGTGGTGTTGCCGGATTGACCAGTGCCTTAAGTTTGGCCGGACAAGGATTCGAAGTGCATTTATTAGAAAAACAAAGTGTGCTTGGAGGTATGGCTTTAAGAATTCCAACCACCATTGAGGGATTGGATGTTAATGAATTTATCCAGGGTTTAATCCGAAAAGTATATCAGCATCCTAAAATATTTGTTTCTCATGAAGCAAGCATTACGGATGTGGCCGGTTATGTTGGTAACTTTACTACAACCATAATTACCGAGGGCAGAACAAAAATCATTAAGCATGGTGCCGCCATTTTGGCTACCGGAGCAGTGGAATACAAACCCACTGAATATCTGTATGGTACTTCTGATAAAATATTAACCTCTATTGAATTTGGCGAACAATTGGCAGCTAAAGATCCAAAATTAACCGAAGCTCAACGTTTGGTTATGATTCAATGTGTGGGTTGTCGGCAAGAAGACAGAAACTATTGCAGCAGGGTATGTTGCAGCCATTCCATAAAAAACGCATTGAAGATCAAAGAGATAAACCCTGAAATGGATATTTACATCCTATTCCGTGACATTCGCACCTATGGATACAATGAGGATTACTACCTTGAGGCTTCCAATAAAAATGTGAAGTTTATCCGTTATGAGCCAAGCAATAAACCCATAGTTGAATCCATAAACGAAGGAGGAAAAGAAATGTTAAGGGTGAGTGTTTATGATCCCATTCTTTGTGACCAAATTCAAATTGACGCAGATGTAATCTCTTTAGCGGCAGCTGTGATTGCTTCTGAAGGAAGTTATGAAGCCGCTCGGCAATTTAAAGTGGTTTTGAATCAGGATGGATTTTTCCAGGAAGCCCACATGAAACTTCGTCCGGTGGATTTTTCAGCCGAAGGTGTTTTCCTTTGTGGGGCAGCTCATTATCCCAAACATATTTCTGAGGCTATTAACCAAGCTTATGGAGCTGCAGGAAGGGCAGCTGCTTTACTCTCTCAATCTACAGTTACCGCTTCCGGTTCAGTTTGTGAGGTAAAAGAGAACGCTTGCGTTTCTTGTGGTGCTTGCATTTCGGTTTGTACCTATGGGGCCATAAAATTTAATGAAGGAGGCAAAGCAGATGTAAATTCAGTTCTTTGTAAAGGAGATGGATTGTGTAATGCCGTACGATCGGAA
>CAZJBB010000195.1:0-6272 GCA_964543995.1 uncultured Bacteroidales bacterium | reverse complement strand
TTAAGATTTCCCAACTGTCGAATGCGCTAACTCCCTGATAATTATAGGCATTGTTTAAAAAATTCCAAGCAAAATGTGTTGGGTATTGGTTTTGTGCTACTTGGGCACTCAGGTTTCTGCGATAATTAATTTCATAGGTAAAATTAAATGCAATGCCGGCCATTTGCCCGCACTCATAACCCGATTGCCAAAGAATGGGACGAAAAAATTGTTGAGTTGAATTGTCAAGAATTGCCGGAAGACTGAGGCTTTTCCAGCTTTTATGGGCATCGGAAATGGGATACTCCGAAATATTACTCATTTTAAGCAATTCCATATCGCTTAGCAGAGCCCCATGATAAGGAACTTGGTTTTGCTGGCTGCTTTCAAAGTTCTGGGCATACAAAGAACAAATGCCTATATAAAAATAAAAGGGAATAATGCTTATTAATCTTCTCATAATGAAAGTTTTAGTGTTTTTATTTAAATGGAGCATCCGGTTCTTTTGCCATGTGATTATACACCATTTTGTCCATAAACAAGGGGAAGAATTTATTCAATAGAACGGTCATTTTCCCTTGAGAAGTGAGCAAAAGGAGCTTTTTGCGTTTAATGATTGCATTGATGATTTCAGAGGCAACTTTCTCTGACGACATCATTTTTTCTTCGGCTCTGGGGGATTCTCCTTGCATACTTCCGTCTTTGGCTAAAGCTGTTTTCCTGATATTGGAAGCAGTAAATCCCGGACAAGCAATGAGAACATGAAGGTTGGTTTTTAAATTTTCAATTCGTAATACCTCTAAAAATCCTTGAAGTGCAAATTTTGAAGCGGAATACCCGGTTCTTGCAGGTAAGCCTTTATAACCGGCGATGGAGGAAACCCCCACTACCGATCCGGAACTTTTTAGAATATGGGGTAAAGCATAATGTGTGCAATACACAGCTCCCCAAAAATTCACATCCATCACCTTTTTTATCACACTAAGATCTAATTCTGAGAAAAGTGCCCTCATGGAAATGCCGGCATTATTTATCAAAATATCGATTTTACCATAGGTTTGTAAGGTGAAGTCGATTAAGTTTTTACAATCGGATTCTATGCTGACATCTGCTTGAAAAGCTGCACTGGTGAAGCCTTTGCTGTTTAATTCCTGAGAAAGTTGAGAAATGGCTTCAAAGTTTCGGGCCGATAACACTGTAAGCGCCCCTTTTTGGGCACACTCAATAGCCAATGCCCTTCCTATGCCTGAGGATGCTCCGGTTATGATCACTACTTTTTGATTCATATATTCGCTTTTGATGTTAAAATTATAAAATTTTCAAAGCAAAGCCCATAAAAAATCAAATTGATTTCAAGAATGAATATTTTATCCTGCCAAATTGCTTAATTCTGAATGCAAGCAAACACACTATCTAATTCTAGATTCATGAATGATGCATCATTCATTAAAACATTGAATTTGAACTTTAAACACTTTTAATAACCCTGGCTTGTTTTATTTTGTTTTCATCCATCTTAAATGGACCTTCTCCAAATGGGAATAAGTGTATTTCAGGTTTTAATGTGTCGGCGTATTCATGCCAAGCTTCTCTAAAGTCAGCATTCAAATGGATAAGTTTTTGAACGATAGAATCCGCAAATTTTTTCTTTAACTCTTCGGAAGGTATTTCTGAAATTTCGAAGTAAAACGCGGGTCTTACCTGAGCTTTTTCTCCTTCCACTACTGCCTGACAAAATGAACGGGTAATTTTTGCCAAGTCCTCATCGGCATACAAACATTGTTCAATATCTTCAGGATAAATGTTTGCCCCCATGATGCTGATGGTGAAGTCACGTCTTCCATAAATCCACAATAAGGGAAAGCGAAGGTTTGGCTTTTCATTTTTCGGCGCAAGATGTTCAATATCAATTCCTATTGACGAAAGTTTTTCTTTCAGTTGATCATAGCGCATAATTCCGCCCTCATCATGAATATTATATCGAATTCGGGGTGAAAGCATGGATTTTCGGGTAATGGTAAATATGAGTTCACGGTTGCTGTTTACCTCCATATAATGCATTACGGGATTATACTGAAAAATCATGGGCAACCTTGAATCGTCTCCAAATAATAGGTGCCTGACTTCTTGATTTTCCCTGGCCAAGCGCCTTAACGCAACGGTCAATGGCGTTTCTCCACCTATCCCAATTTCTAAATCGGTAGCGCCATATCCACTATAAACTTTACTGAATCCTTTCAATAAGTAGTCTCTTAATCCTTCCGACATGCCTTCGCCACCAACCAATGCAGTTAGATTGTAGTTTTCCCATGGAAACTGTTTCGACAAGGCATAATCATACAATTGCTTCAGGAAAGGGGGGTAGCCGGTAATCAAATAATCATATTTGTTACCAAAAAACGTCAAGGTATGCAGTATCTTCCCTAAATCAGGACCAGTGTTTTTAACAATGCCATTTTGTTGTAATGAAATCCCCATATTGATACCGGTTGCCCATGCTCCCATAGAAAAGGCATTTATGGTGACCCAAGGCTTTTTCCCAAAACAAAAGGTGGAAAAATAACTGATAAATGCATGAGATTGCTTGCGTTCTTCCATACTTCTAACCCAATTATAAGGCGTGCCTGTACTTCCCGACGACTCATCGATCATAATGCGAGTTTGAGGAATGAATCCATTTATACACCTTTGCTCGGTGCTGTATTTTCTGATATAGCTGTCCTTATCGGTAAACGGAATTTCACTCCATTTGCTGATTTCGGTGGTTTTAATAAAATCAGCATAGGCCGGTACTTTTTTTATGGCGTGGTAATAAGCTCTACGTGCACGAATTCGGCTGGTCCAATCCAAGTATTTTGAAGGTAAAAGCCTGAATCCAAAAACGAAGGTGCTATATCTTTTGGCAATGAAAAGAAGTAAGGCATCTCGAAATAATAGAATAAAAAAACGATACTGATCCGATAGGGTCGGATGGGTTTTATGAAATTTGGTTTGTTTCATCGCTATTTCCTTGGGTTTACTTTGATGGTAACATATATTTATGAATCCATTGGAACATACATTCATAAGCTTCATCCCTTACCGGTTTTTTTGAAAGGATTATATCGTGTAAGGCATTTTTAAAAATTTTAATTTCCCCAATTCCTTTGATCCTTAAGGCGTTTTTGTGAATGTGGTTTACGTTCAATACCGCATCTCCGGTGAACATTTTTTCAGACCATTTCTTTTCATACAAGGAATTATCCGAATGCATCACAAGGAAAGGAACCTTAATCTGTATCCCTTTGCAAATCTTCTTTTGGGCTTGATAGATGGCGCTGATAAAACCGAAATTTACTTTATCCGGAACATGGGGTTTCCAAAGCAAATTATAATTCCATTCTCCTTTTTCAGAGGCGTGTAAACTTATTCCATACAAATCGGAAAATCCTCCTTTGATGAGCGTGTTGGGATTTGATTTTCCAAAGGCAGCAACCAAGGGAACGATTATTTTTCTCATGAATGGATTTGCGTTGAAATCGAAAAATGGACTGTTCATAATCACCGCATGAAAAAGATTGCTGTTTAGATGATCATTCGCAAACACCGATATTATTAATCCTCCCGTGGAATGCCCCATGAGAATCACTTCTGTATGTTCCTCGTCTTTAATGATTTGTAAGGCTGAGTTTACATCTTCATAATATTCTTTTAAATTTCTGACATTATTGAGTTTTTGATGAGACAGATATGACCTTCCGTATTTTCTTAGGTCCAATGCGTAAAAATCCAGTCCTTGCGCATTATATCGATCTGCCAGTTCTGTTTGAAAGAAGTAATCGTTAAAGCCATGAACATACAAAACAGCTTTTTGAGTTTTGATTCTTGCATTTTTTCGAACAAGTGTGCAAACCACTTTCCCTTCGTAATCGTCAGGCTGGGGGATGCAAAGCTGTTGAAAATCTCCTCCTAAGATATCTTCTGAATAGATATAACTGGATTTCATATTTGCAAGGGAGTTAAATTTTATTTATTCCTTACAAAAATATAAAATTAATTTTAATTTGTATATTTTTTGTTAAGTAGGTCGAATTTGCATAATTAAGTTCTTTTATCATAAAAAATAAAAGCGGGTGTTGAAAACAAAAAATTTGTTCATACCTTTGGTGGAATATTCTTAGTACACAGTTTCACCAAGATTGATATTTATGAAAAATAAAACCTTGATTTTATTGTTGGTAATAATGATTGCTTCATTTGCCGCTTGTAAGCATGACCCAACGCCACCACTTATTGATGAATCCACCATCCCCAATAACATTTGTTTTTCTGATCAGGTGGCTCCAATAATACTCTCCAATTGTGCATATAAAGGCTGCCATGCCGGAAATCAAGACCCGGATTTAAGCTCCTACAGCGGGATTATGAAATTGGTGAAACCGGGAAATCCATCCGCTAGCAGGTTATATCAATATGCCATTGGCAGTCAAATGCCTCCATCGCCCAAAACCCCTTTGAACCTCCAGCAAGTTACCTTAATTTATGGGTGGATAAAACAAGGGGCTTTGAATAATGTTTGCGATTGCGATACCAATCAGTTTACTTATGCTTCCACCATCTTACCCATCATTCAGAATTCTTGTTCGGGATGCCATGGCGGGGCCTCGCCCGGAGGAAATGTCGTTTTAGCGAATTACAATGAGATTGTGAATGCCGTGCAAACCCGAAATTTGCTAAGCCGTATATCAAATGCTTCAAACCCCATGCCGCCGTCAGGATTAATGAGCGCTTGTAAAATAGAGCAAATAAGCAAATGGATTTCATCAGGAACCCCTAATAATTAGTGCCATGAAAAGAATATTATATCTGACGTTGAAAATGGGTTTGTTTTCCATAATCCTTGTATTAAGCAGTTGTTATGCAGACAAAGAAGAAGTGCTGTATCGATTTGACAATCAAACTTTATCTCCGATTTGTGATACTTCGAATGTTACATACACCCTTTCCATTGCACCCATCATGCAATCCTATTGTAATGCTTGTCATAATGTATCCAATGCTTCAGCCGGATGGGTTACAGACAATTACGATAGTTTGAAAATTATTGCCTTGAATGGTAAATTGTTGGGTACCATTACCCATGCTGCAGGGGATTCTGCCATGCCTCAGGGAGGTACCGGTTTGAATTCCTGCGATATTGCCAAAGTAAGAAAATGGATCAGTTCAGGCACTTTACACAATTAACCCAGTTTCAGTTATCATAATGAAAGCCGTATGCAAAAAAATATTATCATAATCGCCCTTTTATGGGGGCTGCATTCTTTTTGTGCATTTTCACAAGAATCTAAAGGCGTTAAGCCTGAAATCAAAGACTCCAGTGTAGTTAATTTGTCCACTTTCGAATCGACACATCTAATTATTGGTCAATCCATTGAGAATGTGGGAAAAGGGAAATGGAATTTCTTGGTTTCTTCTCATTTTGGCAACATAAGTAAGGGATCCACCACCTTTTGGGGAATGGATGAAGCCACCTTCCGCCTCGGATTAGAATATGGTTTGACGGATCGTTTGGAAATCGGATTAGGAAGAAGTGCTTATCAAAAAACCATTGATGGGTATGTGAAATATAAGTTGAAAAGACAGAGCAAAAAGCACCCGGTGTCTGTTTCTTATTTTGGAAGCATAGCAGTAAATACCATGCCCTGGGAAGACTCAAGCCGAAAAAATTATTTTTCCTCTCGTTTGTCTTTTGTAAATCAATTGATTATTGCAAGAAAAATGAGTGAGCAAGTATCTCTGGAATTGATTCCTACCCATGTGCATAGAAATTTGGTTAAAAGAGTGGTTGATGAAAATGAGGTTTTTTCGGTGGGAGCAGGAGGGAGGTGTAAGGTTTCTGAAAAGCTGTCTCTTAATGCTGAATATTATTATTTGATTCCCGGGCAAACCGCTAGCGACTATAATAACGCCATTTCGGTAGGGGTAACCTTAAAAGGGGCTAGCAGTGTATTTCAGTTGTTTTTAACCAATGCCATTGCCCCCATCGAAAAAGGATTTATTGCTGAAACCAAGGGGGATTGGAATACAGAAACCCTGTATTTGGGGTTTAATTTTACTAAGACCTTTGGGGCTTGCAAATAAATTTCTTTTTCATTTGTAATTGCTTATCAATCAAACACAAAATTATTTATTTGATATTTTTTCACAATATGCTTTGATATTTTGAAAATAGTAGTATTTTTGCACCTCCAAAAAGATCATGTAGCTCAGCAGGTAGAGCACATCCCTTTTAAGGATGGGGTCCTGGGTTCGAA
>CAZJBB010000194.1:0-6397 GCA_964543995.1 uncultured Bacteroidales bacterium | reverse complement strand
TGATAGTTGTCTTTGAATTCAACAATGACATGACGGTACAAAAATTATCGGTTAGTAACGATGGAAAAGGATTGGATTATTTTATCCCGGAAAATCAAAATGATATTCCTGAAAAGATAGAGAAAGCCCTGGGAATGAATTATTTCGCGATAGTTGTCGGCAGCAAACACAAAACCAAGCAATTCCCGGCTGAAAAAATCATTGAATTCGCTAAGGAGCTGGAAATGCCCTTTGCTATTGTAGGAGGGAAAGAGGATGGAGCCATTGCAGAAGCTGTTTGTCGGGCGGTACCACAAGCCGTGAATTTATGTGGTTCTTTGAATTTGCATCAATCGGCTTTGGTTGTAAAAAATGCAGCCATGGTGTTGACCAACGATACCGGAATGATGCATATTGCGGCGGCTTTTAAAAAGAAAATCATCTCAGTTTGGGGCAATACCATTCCCGAATTTGGAATGTTTCCATATTTGCCTCAAGAGGCTAATAACACATCCATTATATTGGAAATAAACAACTTAGGTTGTCGTCCTTGCAGTAAAATTGGGTATGATGCCTGTCCGAAAGCACACTTTAAATGCATGAATTTAATCGAAGTGTCGAAAATTTCGGAAATTGTAAGAAAATCCTTGTAGAATTTCCTCTATTTCGAATATCAGCGATCCTAAATAAATGGATTGGTTCTCTTTTCTATGCCAATAGTTGTGCTATCTCCATGTCCCGGAAACACCTTGACATCGTTGGGCAATACCAGCAATTCATTTTGAATGCTGGCCATTAACACATCGTAATCTCCTGAAGGTAAATCGGTTCTGCCAATGCTGCCCTGAAAAAGCACATCGCCGGTGATAACAAAATTATCTTTTTCTGAATACAAACAAATGCTGCCTTCGGCATGTCCCGGCGTATAAAGAACTTTTACTTCTGAATTACCAAAACGAATTGCATCATGATGATTTACAAAGGCATCCGGTTTAATCACCTCTTCGATATTGAACCCAAAAGCACCGGCATAGGTTTTGGCAGCTTCCATTAGGTAAACACTCATAGGGTGTGTAATGAGGTTGATGGCATAAGTTTTCTTCACGAAATAATTGCCCGCAATATGGTCCACATGGCAATGTGTATTGACAAACAAGACCGGTTTTAATTGATTTTCAGTGATATATTTCGAAAGGGTTGCTTCTTCTGCTTTATCGTTACATGCCGGGTCGATAATAACACATTCACCGGTTTCGTCGGATAAAATATAAGTATTCACACCAAAAAAGTTGAAAGTAAACGTTTTTAAAGTAATCATAAATTGAGTGCTGTTTGCTTGCAAAAATATACATTTGTTGGCAGCTTATTTTAATTTTATGACTCTCGAAAAAAATATATCCCCTTCGGTCAGGGAAGCCTGGGAAAAGATAAGTCGTTGGTGTGCCTATCGGGAACGTTGCCAGCAAGAAGTCAGGAATAAATTGTATGAAATGAAATTGTGCTCGACTCCGGAGATTGAACAATTGATTGCCCGACTGATTACAGAAAATTTCCTTAATGAAATGCGATATGCCACTGCTTTTGCCGGTGGTAAGTTCAGAATCAACAAATGGGGAAAGATTAAAATTAAAATTGAACTTCAAAAGCACAACATTAGCTCCTATTGCATTAAAAAAGCATTGGAAAGCATTGATTCTTCGGAATATAAGAAAACCATAAGCCGTATTATTGAAAAAAAACTAAAGGAAATTAAACATCCGGTGAAGGCTTATAGAATCCAAAAAACGATTCAATATTGTATTTCGAGGGGGTTTGAAGCTGCTATTGTAAAGGAACTGCTGCCGGATGAGAATTAAGGCATTCTCCCACTTTTGCTAAATATTCTTTCCCTTCCTTTCCTAAGTTAAAAAGCACATCCAATACACTTACATTGGGCAAAAACCCAAACTTGGGTTCAAACACCTGTATGTAACGGGGGAAAACTTCGTGGGATATTGGAGGGTTTTGGAAATCAAAGTTTCTATAATCTTGTTGGGGGTCTATTTCTTTCTGATAATCAGCAGATAACTCATACCTTACTTTGATTCCAAGAAGTTTTAGGATTATAACCAGCATTTTTTGATTCATTTCCACTAAGGTGTCCGGCTTTTCATTAAAAAAGGCAAACACTTCATCAATATAATATTCGAAAAAAGGAGAATGATTATAAGCTGCACACAAGGCTTTGTAGTGCAAATTTTGCCAAGCTTGTTGATAACAAATGCGCATATTTTGGGTAGGGGTGTGATTTCCGTTGGTCTTGATTACCGGAATCGTGAGCATTTGCTTCCCATTGGCCGAATAAATAAAATACCGATTGCGTATATTTTGTTTAATATAGTTTTCGTGAATTTCAATGGTAGTATTTTCAGCCTTGGCAAGCAAAGCCATATACAAAACCGGTGGGAAAATGGAAGTTGGAAGAATAATGTTTGTATTCATGATTTGCAAAAATGAAAAAAAGCGACCATATAGCCGCTCTTTTTCGATGAAAACTTAACATTAGTTTATTTTCTGACCCAGCAGTATTTCGTTGATCGCTTGTTTGAAGCTGTCTTTGGGCATAGCACCTTGAGCCATTTGAGGTTGACCTTCAGCCGGACAAAACAAAATGGAAGGAATGCTGCTAATTCCAAAAGCGGCTGCGAGTTCTTGTTCTGCTTCGGTGTCTATTTTGTAAATATCAATTTTGCCTTTGAATTCTTCGGAAAGTTCCTCAAGTATGGGAGCCACCATTTTGCAAGGGCCACACCAGTCGGCATAAAAATCAATAATGCAAGGGAGTTTACCTTCGAATTTCCATTCTTGGTTGGTTTCGTAATTGAAAACTTTATCTAAAAAGCTTTGTTTGGTTAAGTGTTCCATGGGTTTAATTAAGTATAAGTTATTGTATTTTAAGTATTTCGTGAACCATTTTAATATAATCTTCTTTGCCTAAGGCGCCTACCGACATTTGTGGATTTCCTTGCATAGGACAAAACAACACCGCCGGTATGCTTTGAATATTAAAAGCTGCCGCCAATTCCTTTTCATCGTCTATATTGATTTTATATACCGTAAGCTTACCGGCAAAGGTTGATGCAATTTCTTCCAAATAAGGAGAAATCATTTTACAGGGTTTACACCAATTGGCGTAAAAGTCAATAATTGCCGGTTTTTGGCCTTTGTACACCCAATCTTTATTTTTTTCATAGTCAAAGACTTTTTCAATAAAGCTCGCTTTGGTAAGGTTTTCAATTTGGTTTCCTTTTTCAGGTTCTTTTTTCTCACCTGAAGTACTGTTGCAATTGGTAAACCCAATGACAATAAATAAGATGGGGAGTAAAATGGTTTTTTTCATTTGATTTGATTTGATTTGGTTTTTAATTTTTAAATCGGAATAATGTCACTATCAAATAATATGCCGTTTTCAAAGTATTGACTCTTAGCAATTTGTTGCATAAAGAAAACAGACAAAATACAAAAATGTTCAAGCTTTTTCATAATTTTGATGTCAAAAACTTCCTTTTTCTGATTTTAACAAATTCAACTTAATGGTCGTCCAAAAAGAAATACAGCTTCCCCCTTTCGAAAGAGGATTTCACCTGATTACCTCTTTAATTTTAAAATCATTGCCAGAAATGCCTGAAACCGGATTGTTGAACATTTTCCTAAAGCATACCTCCGCCGGAATCACTTTAAACGAAAATGCGGATTATACAGTAAGGAAGGATTTTAATTCATATTTCGACAAGGCGATACCGGAGAGCCATTCTTATGAACATGATTCAGAAGGAAGGGACGATATGCCTGCTCATTTAAAATCGTCTATTTTGGGTCAATCGATTTCTATACCCATTAGCCACAATACCTTAAACCTAGGAACCTGGCAGGGAATTTATTTGTGTGAATTCCGAAATCAAGGTGGAAGCCGTCGTTTAGTCCTCAGCGTTTTCTCGTAAAAATTCCAGTCGGGTTTTGGCAAAAGCAGTGAGCTCCGGGAAGAAAATCTGAAATTCTTCTTGTAATTCGGAATAATGCAATTGCAGTTCGGTAAGTGAATTTTCCATCATCGTGGGGTGCACTATCCTTTTTGACATGCCGTCGAAAACTTTTTGCAAGCCTGCCATATTGGCATAAGCCACAAACCAATTTTGTTTTTTCATAAAAGGCAATATGTATTGAGACCTTTCGGGAAGGATGGCGTAATGATCATAAAGTGTTTGATAACAATGCGCTGCGAATTGATCTAAAGGTAGCTCGGAATAGTTTTGCCATAAAGAAGCCAGAAAATGATCGTAATAAATATCCATGATAATGCCAGAAAACTTCATATATGTGGGACGGATTTTATACAAGCTTTGTTTGTAAACCTCATGATTGTCGGTAAAATGATCGATAGCTCTATGGAGAGAAATCCCGATTCTTATGTCCTTGGAGTAAGTTTCGGAGGGTTTTCCTTTCACTGAATCTGCAATTAAATTTCCTATCAAAATTTCAGTATTATTAAAAGACAAATGGGCATGGGCAAGAAAGTTCAAATTATTTAGTGTTTAGTTGGCAACAAAATTCGTTTTTTAAAAGCCAATTTCAAAAAAAAATATAGATTTGCCAATTATAAATCAAATGAATATTATAATGCAAAAATTATTGTTACTGGGAGATGAAGCCATTGCTCAATCAGCTTTAGATGCCGGAATATCAGGGATATACGCTTATCCGGGCACCCCTTCTACTGAAATCACTGAATATGTTCAACGTTCAAAGCAAGCAAAAGAGAATAAGGTCAGGAGTGCTTGGTCGGCAAATGAAAAAACAGCCATGGAAGCGGCATTAGGGATGTCGTATGCAGGAAAACGCACCATGGTATGCATGAAGCATGTAGGCTTAAATGTTGCCGCCGATGCCTTCGTGAATTCATCGATTACCGGGGTAAATGGAGGATTAATTGTAGTTTCGGCTGACGATCCTTCCATGCACTCTTCACAAAACGAACAAGATTCTCGCTTTTTCGGAAAATTTGCCTTAATTCCGGTGTTGGAACCCTCCAATCAGCAAGAAGCTTATGATATGGTACGATATGGCTACGAATTATCAGAAAAGTATAAGGTTCCGGTGCTCATGCGCATTACTACCCGCTTGGCTCACTCTAGAGCAGGGGTTGAGTTAAAAGAAGCCCTTCCACAAAACGAACTTCATGTACCTAAAGACCCAAGGCAATTTGTATTGTTACCCTCCATTGCAAAAAAACAATACAGAATTTTGCTTAAAAATCAGGCCGAATTTGAGAAAGAAGCTATTTCGTCAGGAAACAACAAATATTTGGAAGGGAAAGATAAATCCCTAGGGATTATTGCTTGTGGAATTGCCTATAACTATTTGATGGAAAATTACCCTGAACGCGACATCGCTTTCCCCATATTGAAAATTGCTCAATATCCCATTCCCACAGAACTACTGGAGAAAATGCATAATGAATGCGACGAGATATTAATGTTGGAAGAAGGGTACCCGATTTATGAAGAATTACTCAAAGGCATGTTGGCAAAAGGCAAAAAGATTAAAGGTCGCTTGGATGGAACCATACCCAGAGATGGGGAATTAAATCCGAATTTGGTAGCCATAGCATTAAATCTTCCGAATGAAGTTGGTGAAGATGTTCCTGATTTGGTTGCAGGGCGTCCCCCATCAATGTGTGTGGGTTGTTCTCATATCGATTCTTATAATGCCATAAATGAAGTAATGGAAAACTATTCCAAAGGAAGGGTTTTCTCCGATATAGGTTGCTATACCTTAGCTGCTTTACCCCCCTTCGATGCCATAAACTCTTGCGTAGACATGGGAGCTTCCATTACCATGGCAAAAGGTGCTGCCGATGCAGGTTTAGTGCCCTCTATTGCCGTCATTGGAGATTCCACTTTTACCCATTCAGGAATCACCGGATTAATCGATGCTGTTAAAGACAATTCACCCATTACGGTCTTTATTTTGGACAACTTTACCACCGGAATGACAGGAGGCCAGGATTCATCGGCAACCGGAAGAATAGAGAATATTTGTATCGGCATTGGCGTTGCTCCCGAACATTTGCATATTATTAAACCCCTGAAGAATCAGCACGAAATCAATGTAAAAATCATTCAAGAAGAACTCGATTATCCCGGGGTTTCTGTAATAATCCCCCGTAGGGAATGCATTCAAACGCTGAATAAACGCATGAGAGATAAATTTAAAAACAAGTAACCGTATTCAAATGAAAATAGATATTATTTTAGCCGGTGTCGGCGGGCAAGGCATTCTTTCCATTGCAGCAACCATTGGGACTGCTGCCCTTGAAATGGGATTATATTTAAAACAATCCGAAGTTCATGGAATGAGCCAAAGAGGGGGCGATGTACAA
>CAZJBB010000193.1:0-6427 GCA_964543995.1 uncultured Bacteroidales bacterium | reverse complement strand
CTGAGATTATGGAAGGCAGCTTAATTAGAGGTCCTTTTTCCCTCGGCGACCATGCTTTGGTGAAAATGGGTGCTAAAATTTATGGAGCAACTACTGTGGGGCCCTATTCTAAAGTAGCCGGAGAGCTCAGCAATGTGATTATATTTGGATATTCAAACAAATCTCATGATGGATTTTTAGGAAATTCAGTATTGGGTGAATGGTGTAATTTGGGTGCTTCCACAAATAACTCCAATTTAAAAAACAATTATGATGAAGTGAAATTGTGGAATTATCCTTCCAAAACCTTTATTAGTACCGGCCTTCAATTTTGCGGATTAATTATGGGCGACCATTCAAAAACCGGAATTAATGTCATGTTCAATACCGGAACTGTTGTGGGTGTATATGCAAATATTTTTGGTTCAGGATTCCAGCGCAATTTTGTGGCATCTTATTCTTGGGGAGGGACTTCTGGATTCATTACTTTTGACCTAGAGAAAGCCCTTGAAATTGCAGAAAAAGTGTATGCCAGAAGGGAACTTGAATTAACAGAGGTGGATAAAAATATACTTGTAAACGTTTACAACCGAACTTACGGTTATCGTAGGCTGTAATCTATTATTTTTGTTGCCCTGTTTTTTGTTTAATTGCTATTTTGAGTAAATAGCATAATCTATTACTATGCGAGATATTTTAAATAATCCATTTCATGATTTTTCTGAAATCGTTGATTCTCAATCAGAATACATACCCTTATTACTTCCTGAGGAGCAAGAAAGGTTTACAGAAGAGAACTTACCAAAGCAAATACCGGTTCTTCCGCTAAGAAACAATACTTTATTTCCCGGGGTACTGATACCTATCACCGTTGGAAGAGAAAAATCCATCACCCTCATCAAAGAAATATACAAAAAAGACCGATTGGTGGGTGTATTTTCTCAGAAAAATGCCAATATAGAAGACCCAACTGCTGACGATTTGTATCCAATTGGTACCTTGGCTTACATACTGAAAATCCTGCAAATGCCGGATAATTCGACCACAGTTATCATTCAAGGTAGACAAAAAATTCATTTAGACGAAATCGTAGAAACTGAGCCTTTCTTAACTGCAAAAATCAGCAGTCTTCCCATTTTTGAAACCACCATTCAAGACAAAGACTTTGATGCGGTTATTTCTTCTTTAAAAGACCTTTCCATTAAGATTATAAAACAATCGCAAAATATCCCACCTGAATCTGCATTTGCAATACAAAATATTGAGAATAACGTGTTTTTGGTGAACTACATTGCTACGAATTTAAACGTGGAAGCTCATGAAAAACAAAAAATCTTAGAAATCAATGACTTAGGCGAGATGGCGAGACAAGTCCTCAGCTTTTTAACGCGTGAAATTCAGGTTATTGAATTAAAGAATCAAATTCAAAATAAAGTAAAGATTGATTTGGATAAACAACATCGCGATTATTTACTGAATCAGCAACTTAAGACCATTCAAGAAGAGCTAGGCGGAACCCCGAATGATGAATTTATCAACGAAATTAAAGCAAAAGCAGCTCAAAAAAAATGGAATGAAGACACCAAAGAAATTTTCAATAAGGAATTGGTGAAGCTTCAAAGGATGAATTCTCAATCGGCCGAACATTCCATTCAAATGAACTTTTTAGAAGTATTGGTCGAGCTGCCATGGAATGATTATACCACTGACAATTTCGATCTTTCCAGAGCAAAAACAATTTTAGACGAGGATCATTTTGGGTTGGATAAAATTAAAGAAAGAATAATTGAATTTTTGGCGGTATTAAAATTAAAAGGCGACCTTAAATCACCTATACTATGCTTTGTGGGACCTCCGGGAGTTGGAAAAACTTCCTTAGGAAAGTCGATTGCAAGGGCTTTAGACCGAAAATATGTCAGGATTTCCCTTGGGGGATTAAGAGATGAGTCGGAAATCAGAGGGCACAGGAAGACCTATATTGGAGCTATGCCCGGAAGAATCATTCAAAATATTCGTAAGGCAAAATCAGCCAATCCTGTTTTTGTTTTGGACGAAATTGACAAAATATTAGGAATGAATATTAATGGTGATCCCGCAGCGGCACTATTGGAAGTTCTTGATCCTGAGCAAAATAATGCTTTTTACGACAATTTTATTGAAACCGGATTCGACTTATCTCGAATCATGTTTATTGCCACCGCAAATTCTCTTTCTACAATTCATCCGGCTTTACGTGATCGAATGGAAATTATTGAATTGACCGGATATACCATTGAAGAAAAAACGGAAATAGCCCTAAGGCATTTGGTTCCCAAACAATTGAGCGAACATGGCATAAAGAAATCGCAAGTGAATGTGGATAAGGCAGTTATTCATAGAATAATTGAAGATTACACCCGAGAAGCCGGTGTGAGATCCCTTGAAAAAACCATTGCTAAGGTCATCCGTAACCGAGCTAAATTTATTGCTACCGACGAAAAATACCTTAAAAAAGTTCACACAGATGAATTGAAGACTATTTTAGGCTTACCCATTTTCCGCCATGATAAAAAAATCGACAATTCGGTTGCCGGAGTTGTCACCGGATTGGCATGGACTCCTTTTGGCGGAGACATTCTTTTTATTGAAGTAAGTTTAAGTAAAGGAAAAGGGAATCTCACACTCACCGGAAACCTTGGTGATGTAATGAAGGAATCAGCCACCATAGCTTACGAATATTTCAAAGCACATTGTAATACATTTCAGGTTTCGGCTGAAGTTTTTCAGCATTGGAATATCCACATTCATATTCCGGAAGGTTCCACTCCTAAGGATGGCCCATCAGCAGGAATTACGATGTTTACAGCCATAGCTTCTGCCTTTACCCAGAGGAAAGTAAAAGCCCATATTGCTATGACCGGCGAAATTACCTTAAGAGGGAAAGTATTGCCGGTGGGGGGTATTCAAGAAAAAATTTTAGCAGCCCGAAATGCCGGAATTCATAACATACTCCTCCCTGTTGACAACGAAAGAGACATACTGGAAATTAAACCGGAATATATTAAAGAGATGAAATTTCAATACATCTCTAACATGATAGATATCAACGATTTAGCACTTTTAAACACCCAAGTAACCCAGCCCATTATCTTTGAAAATTAGACTATAATTCTACTTCAATAACTCAATTAACTCATTTATCATGAACATACTATTGATCGGATCAGGAGGAAGAGAACATGCATTGGCTTGGAAAATATCGCAAAGTGAATTCATTAATAAGCTGTACATTGCCCCGGGAAATGCCGGAACCAGCAATTGCGGTGTAAATGTTGACATAGACATTAGCGACTTTGAACAAATCAAAGATTTTTCTATTAAAGAAAACATTCAAATGATTGTAGTTGGGCCGGAACTTCCTTTAGTTAATGGCCTGGTTGACTTTTTTAAGAAAAATCATGATATTTCTCATATTCAAATCATTGGACCTTCAAAAGCCGGTGCAAATTTGGAAGGAAGCAAGATGTTTGCTAAAGAATTCATGCTTCGTCATAACATTCCAAGCGCAGCATTTAGGACTTTTACTTTAAAAACACTTGCCGAAGGTATCACTTACATCAACAATACCCATCCGCCTTATGTCATTAAAGCCAATGGCTTAGCTTCAGGAAAAGGAGTGGTCATTTCGAATGATGCTCTTGATGCCATTGAGCAATTAAAACAAATGTTGAAAGGGAGTAAATTCGGAGAAGCTTCAGAAACAGTTGTCATTGAAGAATTTATGAAGGGGATTGAACTTTCAGTTTTTGTTGTCACCGATGGAAAATCCTATATTATTTTACCCGAAGCAAAAGACTATAAAAGAATTGGGGAAGGTGATACAGGTCCTAATACAGGCGGGATGGGAGCCGTTTCGCCCGTATCTTTTGCTGATAAAACGTTTATGGACAAAATTGAGAAGCGCATTATTAAGCCAACCATTGCAGGACTAAAAGAGGAACATATTGATTACAAGGGATTTATTTTCATCGGTATCATGAATTGCGATGGTGAACCTTTTGTAGTTGAGTATAATTGTCGTTTAGGAGATCCTGAAACTCAGGTAATACTTCCAAGAATTGAAAATGATTTAATCGAGTTGTTTGAGCGCATTGCCTCCCAAAGTTTACACGATTTCAACCTTTCAGTTTCTCCCTCAAATGCCGCATCTATAATTCTTGCCTCAGGTGGCTACCCCGAAAACTATGATATTAATTTCCCAATTGAGGGATTAGAAAAAGTAACTCAAAGTTTGGTGTTCCATTCAGGCACTAAACTTTTATCAAATAATCAAATTATCACTCAAGGAGGAAGGGTTTTGACAGTTACCTCTTCCGCTGATACCTTGCAGCAAGCATTAGACATAAGTTATTATTCAATTAAGCACATATCTTTCACTTCCAAACAATTCAGAAAAGACATTGGGAAGGATCTTTTATAAAAAAAGGAACATGTATGAGCAAGTATTTTCATTTTACTGATTTTATTTTCAAAATTTGAAATACTTTTAAATATATGATACTCAGTATTTTTAAAAAGAATTACACCTTAAATGTCGTTTTTGTTTTTGCTTACTTTATTTTGTGTGGAATTTTGAATTATTATTTCACGGGGTATTCTGTAACTCAAGGCAGCTCCGAAAACATCTTATTGGAAAATGCTAGTTTATTCTTTCAAAGTGCGAATTTATTTCGAATCCTGTTTTTAGTTTTCTTCGGGTTCATTATTTCATTTTATCTAAATAGCTTGATGATCAAACATGGATTACTAGCAAGAAACACCATGATTTTCCCGGGATTGCTTTTTTTATTTACTCTTGCTGCTGCCAATTACAGTCAAAGTCCGGTATTTTTGCTGAGCTTGATATTAATCATTGTATTTCTGCAATTACTATTATCAATGCCAACAAAATCAAGTCCTTATGACGAATCCTTTTATGCTTCTTTCTTAATTTCCATTCTTGGGTTTATTTGGTCGCCCCTTTACCTTTATGTTATTTTGGTTTGGTTTTCTTTTATTATTTTCAGAATTTTTACTTGGAGGGAATGGTTCATAAGCATACTGGGTTTTGTTAGTCCCCTTATTTTTTATGGCACCTATTTATATGTCTTTGATCGCCTCCAAACCATAATTCAAGTACCCTATCTTTTCCTAATTAATTTTCATTTCCCAAATATGCAACTCGATACTAATCTTGTATTATGGATATCGTTTGTTGGGATATTTCTTGTGATTTCGTTTTTGAAAAGCGTTTCCATCTCGAATGACCAAAACATTAATTACCGCAAGAAAATGGCCGTATTAAATCTTTTTACTTTAATAAGCTTAGTAATTATTTTGTTTTCAGGCGTTTACTTTAAAGTTTCAATTCTATTAATTGGAATTTCTGTTAGTTTTTACCTAACGAAATTTATTCTGGAGATTAAAAACAACTTTATTGCCGGCATTATTTTTTTTCTTATTAATGCAGGCTTGGTTTTAAGAATAGTGTTCGGGAGTTAATCTTTTGAACCTGAATTGACATAACCAATGACCCCTTTTTTTAGCTTAAATTGCAAAATGAAAGTGAAAATAAATTTAAAGATTTTAAAGTGAATTTTATCATTAAATTTCTTAGTATCTCTGTCAAAATATTTAGCATAAAACCGAGTGCGTTGTAAGTTCTTCCAAAAAGTAAAGGCTTTTTTATTAATCTCTTTTAAGGCAACTAATATTTCCTCATCTTTTAAAACAGGATGGGATATATTGATTATTTTTCCGGTATCAATTCGATTTTGCTCAGTAAGTCGATCGAAGAGTTGGGTTCCCGGCAATGCTTCTAATGCATTAATAATGGGAATGAGGTGGTTTTCGTCACAAAACTTCAAGGTATCATAAAAAGTTTGGAGGGTATCCTGGTCGTACCCAATGGTAAACCAACCCGAAATAACAATGCCTTGCTCCTGAATAAAACGAATGTTTTTCTTCATTTCCTGGATGGCCATTTCGTAGGTTTTCACTCCATTCTTTTTAAGTGTTCCGGCTGTTTTCATTACTTCGGGATTAATGGATTCTATTCCAATGGAAGCATACAACAAACCCGATTGAGCTGCTTTTTTAATCACTTCCCTTCCTTCGGGTGTAGATGCAGCGTCTAAGTTCGCTTGACCGGTCCAAAAACGTTTTTTCGGCAACGCTATAATAGCATCAAACAACTCCATATAATAGGCATAATTTGCAGGTCTTCCAAAAACCGTATCATCGAGTAAATAATAAAAGCCATTAAAGGTCTTTATCTCTTCAATCACATGAGGAATCGGGCGCAAACGGGTTTGACAACCAAATATGGTGGGAACGGAGCAAAAATCGCAATTGATAGGGCATCCTCTGGCGGCAAAAACGGTATAGATCGGAAGAGCACACGTCTGAACTCCAGTCACCTGAAGCTATC
>CAZJBB010000192.1:0-6443 GCA_964543995.1 uncultured Bacteroidales bacterium | reverse complement strand
CCAAACATTCTGACTAACGTTATATTTTATATTTAATAATCAGCTAGTTACAAATTCAAAATTTTCTTTTAAAAGTTCAAATTTAGTGATTTGTTTTTGAATTCGCTTCACTAATCCCAACTTCCTTTTTTGGTCAAGATACAGATATTCTTTTGGATTATAATAGGGCTTGTTCTTTACAACCATATTCCATATTATTACTGCTAGTTTTCTTGCTGTAGCTGAAATCGCTGATACTCTACCTTTCCTGAAGTTTATCCTTTGAAAAAAATCTCTCAATGGGGTTGATTCTCTTAAGTTCCCAATTGCATTGGCAGCGCTTCGCAAAGCTATTTTAAGCCTGTTACTTCCTCGTGGAACTTTGCTGGACAAGATTTTTCCTCCTGATATTTTGTTATTGGGAGCTAACCTTAGCCAACTTGCAAAATGCTTTGCTGTTCGAAATTGCTTTATTCCTTCCAAACCAATTTCACTCATTATCGACAACACAGTCGAGTAACTCACCCCCTCTATAGCCATTAAGTCTACTCCTTCGAAATATTGGTATGACTTCAAATTCAAATCAATATTTTTTGGGGAATTCTTGTTTATCCTTTTATAAGGCTTGTTTTCGATTTGGTGCTGTTTTTTGTTGTCATCACTGTTAATTATTTCGTCAAGCATCCTCTGGATTTCAATATCGCATTGGTCGATTTTCTGCTGAAACATTTCATACATTTCTATTTCTTGTTTAAGTCCAAATAAATAATCTTCTCTGCCATTGCTTTGTAGTGCCATGGCAATCTCTTCCTTCGATTTACGACAGTTGAAATGTCTTAATTCTGCCAATTTTGATGGGTCAGTTTCTCCATCACAAATGGCTTTTATTATTGCTAAACCTGTTAACCCCACAATATCTTTCACAACAACATCTAATCTTAAATTCAATAACCTAAGATACTTCTGCATTTTCTTTGATGTAGAAGCAGAAGAATCGACTAACAATGCTCTTTGTCTGCAGTAAGTCCGTAGTTGCTCGGTTTGCTTATCCGGTAAAAAACTACTCGATAAAAGTCCTAAGCTATGTAGCTTCTGTATCCACTGGCAGTCTTTTATATCTGTCTTTTTGCCTTTTATGTTCTTGGTGAATTTTCCATTACAAAGAATAACCTCAAACCCTTCTGATAACAAAACAGCATACAATGATTGCCAGTAAGTGCCTGTACTTTCCATTGCAACAGTCTTAATTCGATTTTCCTTAAACCATAATGCCATTCTTTTAAGGTCATCATTGAAGACTCCAAATTCTTGTACTTCATCTGCATTTTGGCCCACAGCAGCCCAATGGGATCGACTACCAATGTCAACTCCGGCTGCATTGGGGTTGACAATCTCCATCGAAATTTTTTCTTCTTCCATCTTTATGTTTTTAAAATAATACTCAATGGAGATGTGCTTTTGGCATGTTGAAATATTCTGAACGGGGTTGCTTTTATAAGCACCGCCACTTTAGTTATGGCATACATCTCAACCAGGATCTATTTCGTACTCATTAGTAACAGTTTTAGGACCGGCCTTGCATTGAGTTAAGCAAAGATACTGACTTTTCTAAAATCCGTTAGCTATATTAGTTAATCGCTCTTGCTATATGGTGGATCTATTGCATCGGCATTTTAAGGTAAGCTGTAAGACAATATTATAATTCGAAATCGTATAACTTATTATTAGCAAAGTATAAGTGCAATTAATAAGAAGTTAGCATATTCAGTTTTTCCTTTTTCCAAAATGAATGCTCAAATATAAGGAGGTAAACAATCGCTGATTGGTGTTATAGGCCATAATGGGAATTTCAGTTAAATAGCCGTCAAGAAAACCTCCAATTTCAAGCGCCCAAATGGTTTGATCCATACCCCCAAACTCAAAACTCAATCCTGCTTTAATATAAGCGCCGGGATGAAATTGAGTCTGCCAAATTCCTTTCAAAATTGGACCGTTTCCGTAAATGCTGTCTTGGGAATGAATTTCAGGGTTATAGCGCTCAGCATCAAGGGTATAATCTCCATAATTATCGAAAGGTTTAATCACATAAACATAATTTGGAATTGTAAATCCCAATGAGGCTCCTGCCAAGACAATATATTTTACTTCCACTCCACCCCAATAGGGTTTTGTATTTATTAAATGTTGCTTTCCCACGCCGGCATGAAGTATATAAAAAGCATTCAGTTTACCAAATACATAACTTCTTGCATTCGTAAAAATAGGGTTTTGAACCTTCACTTCTTTAGGATGTTTCATCCCCATAAACTCCAATTCGAAAATTTTATGCGTATAATATGTTGAATGATAGCCTTTTCTGAATCCAATCCCCCAGCTGTTGTTTGAATGAAGCAGCAAGTCCAGGCTCCATTCTTTTTGATATAAAATTTTATTCTCCAAATTGCTTGGCGACTGACTAAACAAAGTAAGGGGAGAAATAATGATAAAAAAGAAAATTAAAATAAAATTTCGATTCATAGGTATAAATACGTCCCACAAATATACAAAAAGCCCATAACTATTTGAGTAGCTATGGGCAAAATGTATGTAAAAAAAATCTAATAACGGATTCTTTCGGATTTATACCTAGTATTCTGACTATATGCCGGACATTTCTGATGTGTAGTACAAGAAGAAATTAAGATGGCAACAAATGAGAATAAAACGATCGAAACAAGAAACTTTTTCATAATTTTACTGAATATATTCATGATTAATAATCTAACGCAAAGATAATTTTTTATTTTGTAAGTATTTTGTGCAATTCCAATTTTATCAACATTTTTTTTAACAGAATGTTCACTGCCCATGAATAAAATAAATCCTGAAATTGAAGCCAGTTGGAAAGTGGAGCTTGACGAAGAGTTTAATTCACCTTATTTTTTTGAATTAAAACAATTTTTAACTAAGGAAAAAGAGGAGAAACAACGTATTTT
The DNA here is from genome assembly GCA_964543995.1 of uncultured Bacteroidales bacterium. Lineage (GTDB taxonomy): Bacteria > Bacteroidota > Bacteroidia > Bacteroidales > CAIXTV01 > CAIXTV01. The sequence continues at coordinate 3,489 of CAZJBB010000192.1, read as the reverse complement.
TCCTCCCGGAAGCCTCATTTTTAATGCTTTTAACTGCACTCCATTTACGGATGTAAAAGTTGTACTCCTCGGTCAGGATCCCTATCATGGATTGGGCCAGGCGCATGGATTGTGTTTTTCGGTACCCTATGGGGTCCCTAAACCACCTTCTTTGCTGAATATATGCAAGGAATTACAAAATGATTTGGGATTACCTATTCCCAAAACAGGAAATTTAACACCTTGGGCAAAACAAGGGGTCCTTTTACTTAATGCAACCCTTACGGTAAGAGAAAATCAAGCCGGATCACATCAGAAAAAAGGATGGGAGCATTTTACTGATGCCATCATAAGAAAACTTTCCGACAAAAAATCGCATCTTGTTTTTTTACTATGGGGTAACTTTGCCATTGAAAAGGAAAAACTTATTGATACTTCTAAACACAGCATCCTAAAAACTCTTCACCCTTCGCCTCTTTCAGCTTCGAGAGGCTTCTTTGGGTGTAAGCATTTTTCAAAAACAAACGAAATATTAAAAAGAATGGGTAAGAGTGAAATAAATTGGGAATTAGAATAGTTAATATCTCATGCTTTTGAATAAAAACTCTTATTTCTTCTTACTGTTTTTTTCTCTTTTTCTTTCTGAAATTGCTTTTTCACAGGAAAACTATTCATTGGAAACCATCTTTGTTCCGGAAAAACCTGAAAACAGCTATATCCAAAAGGAAATAAAGGGAAATTTACAAAATAAATTCAAATCCAAAGAAGCACGCCTTTCGTACTTAAAATCTTACCTCCTTGAATTATTCGAAAATGGCTATATAACAGCAAATTACGATTCATTGGTTCAAGATTCTCTGACTTTGAGAGCATACTTACATTGCGGAGAAAAATACATCCTTCAATCCTTATCAAAGGGAAACGTCTCTGATGAAATCATGCTCCAATCCGGAGTAAATAAACTGATTCAAAAGAAAGAGAATTTTTCAGAAAAGCAACTGCATAAAATCTTCGAAAAACTAATACAATACATGGAAAACAATGGCTACCCTTTTGCTGAAATTTCCCTGGATAGCCTTCAAATGGATAACAATAAGGTATATGCATCCTTAAAACTAAACCCACAAAAAAAGATATTTATTGATAGCTTGGTTTTTAAAAATAAACTGAACATTGCCCCTTCGTTTATTTACCATCTCATTGGAATAAAAGCAGGAGCCCTTTACAATGAAAAACAAATCAATGCTATATCGAAACGAATTAAAGAATCTCAATTTTTGAAAGAGATCAAGCCCACTGAAACCGGATTTTTTAAGTCCAAAGCCACTTTATATTTGTATTTAGACAAGCAAAAAAACAACCAGTTTGATGGTATTTTAGGATTTTTACCCAATAACGAAACCGGAAGACTGATGATTACCGGAGATATAAGACTTAAATTAATGAACGTTTTTGGACGAGGGGAGCAAATGGATTTAAATTGGAGAAAACTAGAAGCCTCTTCTCAAGATTTAAAGTTAGGATTTAATTATCCTTTTGTTTTAAACTCTCCTTTTGGGATGGATTTGACATTTAATTTATACAAAAAAGACACTTTATACCTTAACACCAATTTTCAACTGGGGATTCAATATCTTTTTAGTTTTAATCATTGGATAAAAGCAGTATATCAAAATCGGTCTTCAAATACATTATCAAACTCCAATTTTGAAAACGCTACACAACTCCCTGCTTATCTTGATTTTAGCACGGATTTATATGGGTTAGAATATTCATTGAGTACCCTCGACTACTTTTTCAATCCACAAAGCGGAATTCTTTTAACCATGAGTGGGAAAGGAGGGATTAGAAATATCAAAAAAAGACCTTCTTTAAATCTGAGTTTGTATGATCATATTCAACTGCAATCCAGTGTATATGAGGGCAAATTCGATCTTTCTATATTTCAACCCCTTTTCAGGAACACAACCCTATTGTTTCGTTCTTTAAGTGCCAAAACATTCAGCAACAACATATTAGAAAACGAACAATTCAGGATTGGTGGACTAAAAACCTTAAAAGGCTTTGACGAAGAATCCATTACTGCATCCCTGTATAGTATAGCCAATCTTGAATTCAGATATATTCTTGACGCAAACTCTTATTTAGGAATCTATTGGAATGGTGCATATTATGAAGGAAAGAACCTAAGTGTTTTTAAACATGATTTACCATGGGGTGTTGGGGTAGGAATCAGTTTCGATACCCGTTCAGGAATATTTTCGGTATATTATGCTTTGGGTGCCGATAAAAGTTCTTCGTTGCAATTTAAAAACTCAAAAATTCATTTTGGATTGGTAAGTTTATTTTAAAGAAGAGAATTCTAGTAAGCATATTATGCACAGCGTAATATTGAAAACACTCATAGGAAAAACTCACCAGGTTATAATTTTAAACTCAGTCCTGCGATTTAATTGTCTGTTTTTAGGATTATCACTTCCGTCAGGATTAGTATTCGGTGCTACAGGCTGAGAATACCAGCAACCTTTATAAGTCAATCGTTTTTTATCCACTCCTTTGGTAACTAAGTAATCAACCACTGCTTTGGCTCGACTCTTTGAAAGAATAGTATTGTAGGCAATGCTGCCTTTATTATCGGTATGACCTGATATTTCAACTTTTAAGCCGGGATTCTTGACGAAAATCTGAAGTATCCTTTCCAGTTCCGAAACGGATTCGGGTCTAAGAGTGGATTTATTGAAGTCGAATAAAATATGATTGAGAACTATTTTACTTCCTACTTCCGAAGGGAGTAAATAAAGGTCTTTGACTATTTCGTTATATCCCTTTGATTCAGGAATACTGAAATTTTCAGCATAGAGCAGATAGCCTTCTTTATTTACAGATATTCCAAGGTTTTTCCCTGAAGAAAGGGTAAAGGTATACTTTCCACTAAGGCTATTAGACTCCCCTCTGGCAGAGATTTCATTTTTTTCAAGGTCATTGATCTCAATGTAAGCATTTAAGGGAAGTTTGGTTTTAGCGTCATAAATACTTCCTTTCAATACAGTAAGGTCAAGTGCTATTGGTTTTTCGGCAAGTACTTCTCCGTTCATGTTTTGAGCCATGGTCCAACTTAATTCCGGACGATATGCCAATAAGTTGTCTTCGGAGTTGTTTACGGGAACTTTGTCGCCCTCCAAAAAAGTTACTTTATAAATATCCTGATCTCCAAAGCCCCCATCTTTTGAAGAAGAATAATAGGCATGAAGCCCGTTTGCCGCCAATGAGAAAAAAACATCGTCGCCGGGGGTATTAATAGGATAGCCCATATTTTCTGGTTCAGCCCATTGGCCATTAATATATTGAGACTTAAACACATCAAAACCGCCCATACTGTTATGTCCTTGGGAACTGAAATAAAGCGTTTTCCCATCAGCGCACAAAAAAACTCCCTCTTCATTGTATGCTGAATTAATCACTGGACCAGATCGGAAGAGCGTCGTGTAGGGAAAGAGTGTTCAGAGCCGT
>CAZJBB010000191.1:0-6491 GCA_964543995.1 uncultured Bacteroidales bacterium | reverse complement strand
TCTGAACACTCTTTCCCTACACGACGCTCTTCCGATCTAATTTCCATGAAACCTCTTGGGAGAAAGAACAAGATATGATTCAATTGAACATCAGTGCGTTAACTTATTTCACTAAAATGTATGCTCGAGAAATGAAATTGCAAGGAAGTGGAAGAATTCTTAATGTGGCTTCCATGGCTGCATTTCAACCGGGGCCTTTAATGGCTGTGTATTATGCCACCAAAGCCTATGTGTTGTTTTTAAGTGAAGCGATACGAAATGAGCTTAAAGGCAGCGGAGTTACGGTAACTACGCTTTGTCCGGGCCCTACCTCTACCGGTTTTGCAGATGCTGCTTCTCTTGATAATTCAAAATTGTTTAGTAATAAAAAGCTGCCCACTGCGCATGAAGTTGCAGTATTTGGGTTTAATGCCATGATGAAAGGAAAAGGAGTGGTAGTTCCGGGCTTTATGAACAAAATGATGGTGTTGGGAAGCGCTTTTGCACCCAGAAACTTGCAAATGAAAATTGTACGAATGATGCAAGAATCAAAGAATTAGAAATGACAATTCAAGGCGCTGTTTTAATAAACGTATTGATATTTAACGTGTTAACGTTGCAAGCTCAAAGTAGCTTTAAAGCAAAACAACTTACCTCCCCAAGAGTAAAAATTGCTTATGAAGAGAAAGAAAAAGGGATAAAAGCGCAATTAAAAAGCAAAGGATTTTCCGAAGCAAACTGGAAAATGATGATCAGGGTTTTTAAAAAAGAAGCCCAAATGGAAGTTTTTATATCGAAAAACACTAGCGAATCATTCTCGAAAGTTTTCGAATTCGCCATTTGCTCCTCTTCAGGCACCCTTGGGCCAAAGAGAAAAGAAGGTGATGGGCAAGTTCCGGAAGGATTTTATCATATCAATTGTTTTAATCCTTTCAGCAATTATTACTTGTCACTAGGGATAAATTACCCTAATGCCTCCGATAAAGTACTTTCTGATAAGGGGAAACCCGGCGGAAGTATTTTTATTCATGGGAACTGTGTAACCATTGGCTGTATGCCCATCACAGATGAATTTATTAAGGAATTGTATGTGCTTTGTGTGGAAGCAACCGCAAATGGGCAGGAACAAATTCCGGTTTACATATTCCCTTTTAGAATGACTGAAGCAAATATGCAACTGCATAATAAACTTTATGCCTCTAATACAACCTTAGTTGCATTTTGGAAAAACTTGAAAGAAGGATATGATTTCATTGGAAAATACCACCGGCAGCCGACAATAAAAGTAAACTCAAAAGGAAAATATAATTTCACTTCACTTAAATAAACACGAATCCTTTACTTTTGCAAAAAAAAATCTATGAAAGATACTCAGATTTTAGATGTTAGCCCTTCCGTTAAATGGATAGGCGCTTTAGATCCAGACATAAGAACCTTCGACATCGTAATGGAAACCCAGTATGGTACCACTTACAATTCTTATCTCCTTCAAGCTCAGAAAATGACCATTGTCGAAACGGTTAAAGAAAAGTTTGTTGATGTTTTCGAAAGCAAATTACGTTTACTGGTCGATCCTGCTGAAATTCAGTATATTATAGTAAATCATACCGAACCGGATCATTCAGGAAGTATAAAAAGAATGCTTGAAATTTCTCCGGATGCAACCGTAGTAGGGAGTGGGAATGCCATTCGTTATCTTGCTGATTTATTGAATGTTGAATTCAAACATCTTGTTGTAAAAGATGGGGATACATTAGATTTAGGTGATAAAATACTCACTTTTATTAGTGCACCTAACCTACATTGGCCTGATTCCATGTTTACCTATCTTGAAGAAGAAAAAATTCTGTTTACCTGTGATTTATTGGGTGCCCATTTTTGCCATCCAAATATGTATGACAATGAAGTAGGAGACTTTGATGAGTCGTTTGTGTATTATTTTGATGTGATATTAAAACCCTTTAGCAAGTTTATTATCAAAGCCATTGAAAAAATTCAACATCATGAAATAACCTCAATTTGCACCGGACATGGGCCTATACTCATTTCCAAATGGAAGCACTACATGGACCTAATGGAAAAATTAGCTAAAGAAAACTTACAATACCCCACAAAAAACACCATTTTTATTGGGTATGTGTCGGCTTATCACAAAACGTATGAATTGGCAGAAAAAATTGCAGAAGGCATGCGTTTGGTGGAGGAGGTTCAGGTTGAAATGCATGATATCGAAAAGATGCCTTTGACCGACCTAGATAATTTGTTGACCAAATCAACCGCAGTGTTACTTGGTAGTCCTACCATTAATCAAAATACCCTGCTTCAAATATATAACACCTTTGCCTTGTTAAATCCCATTCGTGATCGAGGAAAACTCTTCTCTTGTTTTGGCTCTTACGGATGGAGTGGAGAAGCTGAAAAGATTATAACTTCAGCACTTTTACAATTAAAATTGAAACATTTCGGACAAAACCTATTTGTAAAATTCACCCCGGACCCCAAAGATTATCAATTGTATATTGACTTTGGAAAAGCATTTGCCGAACAGTTGGTCAACGACAATTGTAGTAAATGAAAGCATTTTTTCTGAAAACTTTGATTCTAGAAAAAATAAAACATTTCATATTCGGGTTTCTCGTCTTTTGTGTATTGTGTTTTTATTGTGGTTGTAGTGGACCTAAAAAGGCTGCCAAATTGTATACAAAGCAAATGGATAGCCTATGTTTATTAATCTCCCCTCCCTCCTCCTTTTTCAAGTCAAACCTAAAAGTAAACGAAATTGAGAACTTCGATTCCTTTGATCCTGAAGTTCAAGATAGCATCATTCAATCAAACACCCTTTTTCTTCAAAACGTAAATGATAGCATTTTTCAGAATAACTTTTACCGCGAAGTGGTGTTTCAAATGAAAAGCTTGGGGTATCGAGTGTACACCCCTTCCCAAATTTTAGAGTTCTTGTCCTGTCCCTCAAAAAGTAAATTTTCCATTGAAATGGTTCAGATGGAGTTGGATGAGTTTTCGGAGTGGACTAACGTAGATTATGATTTGGTGCCATCTTCGTCTCAACAGGATTTCATTTTAAATGGAGCCACTTTAAATGTTTGGTTGAAAGAGACTTATCCGGACGGAGATACTTCGAAGCAGATTTTATTTTCAAATTACTCTATTCGCGATAAAGTCAAGGGACACGTTTTATACAATGACGGAGATTTAATGTACGTAATGCGTTCAAAAGCAAGAATTTCTCAAGCCTTAGTCGATAGTTTATGGTTTCCTACTGCAAAACAGCTTTCGCAGTATTTATCGAACTATTATTTGAACAATTTTGTTTCAAAACAGTTTATAGGAGAAACCCAGCTTCCTTATTACAGTTTTGATGTTTCTAAAAGGAAAATAAAGAAATGGCGAAAGGGGAAGTTTATATTGATGTAAACCATGCAAAACACAACCTTAGTTTTAGGAGCGAGTGAAAACCCTGCACGATATTCAAATTTGGCAATTCAGTCATTAAAATGCAGAAGCCATGCTGTGGTTGCTGTAGGCAAGAAAGTGGGTGAAGTCGAAGGCATACCCATTCAAACCTTTATCCCTGACATTCAAGACCTGCATACAGTTACCCTATATTTAAATCCTCAAAATCAGAAAGGATATTATAAAGATATTCTTAGGTTGAAACCGCGAAGAATCATTTTTAATCCGGGAACAGAAAACGAAGAACTTCAAAAATTGGCCAAATCGAATGGGATACAAGTTCAAATGGATTGTACCATACTGATGTTAACTACAAATGATTACTAGTATTGTGAAAACCTTGTTAGATTACAAAAACTGCAACATTTGCCCACAAGATTGTGGGGTTAACCGTTTGAGTGGAGAAAGAGGGTTTTGCAATACGGGCTTAGAATTATCGGTTTCATCGGTAGCTGCCCATACAGGAGAAGAACCCCCCATTTCCGGAAAGGCAGGAATTTGCAATGTTTTTTTTGGACATTGTAATTTGCAATGTCTATACTGTCAAAACCATCAAATAAGCCGAAATCACAACCTAGAGGAAGTTCATGAGATGAAATTTGATGTGGTAATCGAACAAATTATTCAAATGCTTTCTAAAGGCATCTCCCATTTGGGTTTTGTTTCCCCAACACATGTTCCATTGCAAATGAAAATGATTATCAATCATTTAAAAGCAGAAAAATACTCACCGGTAATTGTTTATAATTCAAATGCTTACGAAAAAGTGGAAACATTGAAGATCATTGGGTCGGACATTGATGTGTATTTGCCTGATTTTAAGTATGCTGATGATGAATTATCAGTAACCTATTCCGGGGCTAACCATTATGTGAAAAATGCGCTTTCTGCAATTACTGAAATGATTCGTCAAAAGGGCACATTGCAATTGGACAAATTTGGAATGGCCAAACAAGGAGTAATTATCAGACACTTAGTACTTCCGGGGCATATTAAAAATTCATTGGATGTGCTTAGATTAATCGCAAAAGAATTTGGCAATGATGTTCACCTTTCTTTAATGGCGCAATATTATCCCATGCAATCCATAAAAGAATATGCCAACATGAATAGAGTTTTGAATCCAATTGAATATGAAATTGTTCTGGAGGAACTAGAAAAACTTGGATTTCAGAATGGTTGGGTTCAAGAATTGGAAAGCAATGCTAATTATTTGCCGGACTTTTCTTCTGAAAATCCATTTGGAAGTAATTAGTTGGATTTCTTGGTTAATACGAAATTTTATTTTGGTCAGAAACCCATTTCTCGAAAGGGGCCAAGCAATTTGGGTGGTTTAGGTGGCTCGTAAAGATTTTTCTTTTTTCAATGGGAAGAACAAGCTCCTTGTAGATAAAAGAGTCGTCGAAACCAGCACAGGCGGCGTCGAAATGATTGGCAGCGAAGTACACTTCTTTAGGTCTTGCCCAATAAATAGCACCCAAACACATAGGACAGGGCTCACAGGAACTGTATAATACACAACCTTCCAATTGAAAAGAATCAAGCTTCTGACAAGCATTTCTGATAGCTACTACTTCGGCATGGGCTGTAGGATCATTTAATCGAGTGACGCTATTGGTACCTTCGGCAATAATTTCGCCGTCTTTAACGATAATGGCGCCAAAAGGACCTCCATTTCCCAAACTGACATTTTCAACGGCCAAGGCAATGGCTTTTTCAATGAAGTAGTTATGATTTTTTTCCATTTTGCAATTTCTTGTTTCAAAATTAATCATATTTACCGATGTTATATAAAATAAATGCAAACTTCCTTGCATAAAATATCGTTTACCGATGGATTTCCTCGTTTTACCGAAAAGTGCTTTCTCAAACACAAAAGTGAACTTAGTTTTGCTTCAAATTAATTCATAAAAAACAAACCTCATGGAAACACAAAAAAAATCCTATTCAATGGAACATAAACTAAAACATTTCGTCACCGGAATCGTGGTGGTGCTAGCCGGAATTTTACTAATTTTCAGAAACACAGGAAATTTGAGCCCCTTTGCTACAGATATCATTTTTTCTTGGCAAATGTTATTGATTGCTATTGGCGTTATTAATCTTTTTGGAAAAGGAAAAGTTTTTGCAATTTTGGCCATAGTGGTTGGGTCAGCTTATCTGATTCCCGAATTCTATGACCTTGATTTTGACTTTACAAGTGTATTTTGGCCCGCATTACTAATACTGGGTGGTGCCATGATTATTTTAAAAGGAGGCCGAAAAATGCGTCATTTCAAAGAACATGTTACAGTGGTTCATGGAGGTAACGATGATTTTTTGGAAGATGTAATTGTGTTTGGGGGTTCTGAGCGTATCATCACTTCACAACAATTCAAAGGAGGGAAAATCATTACCATTTTTGGCGGCCTTAAAATGGATTTAAGTCAGGCAAAGCTTGCCGAAGGGCCTCAAATCCTTGAGGTGGTGAGTGTTTTTGGTGGAATTGAAACAAGACTTCCTTCTGATTGGCGTGTTAAAACTGAAGTCGTTTCCATCATGGGAGGCTTTGCAGATAAAAGAAGAAACGTTAGTGTTTCAACGGATGAAAATAAAATGCTTATCGTAAAAGGAGTTGCAATTTTTGGCGGTGGTGAGATTAAAAGTGCATTTTAACTTACATTTGCCTCATGCTTCATCCCCTTTTTAAAAATCAAAAAAATATTGCTGCATATTCAATTCTATGGGTGCTGATTTCCGGCATCCATGTTTTGTTTTTAATTCAGTTTTCTAAGCTAACATTTTCCTTAGCCTTAATTGATTCATTGGTAAGCAATGGATTGTTTTATGCGCTGACTTTGGGATTATGGTATGTATTGCAATATGGAGTGAATAGTAAAAAAGTGATTTATGCCATTACCTTAGAACTTATTTTGTCAGGGGTCGTTTTTATCGGTTTGTGGTTATTATTCCTGTACGCTTTACTCACCTTTATCAACCATAGCATGTTTGATGTGAGATCGGAAGAGCACACGTCTGAACTCCAGTCACCTGAAGCTATC
>CAZJBB010000190.1:0-6505 GCA_964543995.1 uncultured Bacteroidales bacterium | reverse complement strand
ATAGCTTCAGGTGACTGGAGTTCAGACGTGTGCTCTTCCGATCTCTCCAGCAATGAATTACTGAATCTTTACCTCAATAAAATAAATTTGGATGAAACCCAAAAACGTAAATCTCAAAATCAAATTTCAAAAATCAATAATGAAATTAAAAGGCTCAGCCTATTGATTGAGAACGTTTTAACCATCAACAAAGAGGAATCCGGAAAATTAAAATTCAATCCGGAGTTTGTTATATTAAATGAGTTCATTCCCAAATCGTTAGAAGAAATCCAACAAAATATTTTTGATGAGCGTGAAGTTGAATTCAAATATTTTGGAATTCCAATGTCTATAAAAATTGACAAAAATTTATTTCACTACATTTTAAACAATTTGGTTTCAAATGCATTTAAATTTTCAATTGGGAAACCTGCCCCTCAATTATTGCTAATTTTCACCGAAACAATGATTCATTTGGAAATGAAAGACTTTGGAATTGGAATACCACTGGAGGATCAAAAATACTTATTCAGCACATTTTATCGTGCCAAAAACGCTACTTTAGTTCAAGGAAGCGGACTTGGATTGGTGCTGATTAAACATTTTGTGGAATTACATAATGGCAAAATTCAAATCCAAAGTGAAGTCGATAAAGGCACCACTTTTACAATAACCTTACCCATCGAAAAGAATGAATAAAATCTTAATTATTGAAGACGAAACTTCTCTAAGAGAAAATTTGCATGAAATTCTTTCACTACATGACTATGAAGTGATTGAAGCTGAAAATGGATATGTTGGTATTCATAAGATTTTTAATGAACGACCCAATTTAGTGATTTGTGATATATTGATGCCGGAAATAGACGGATACAGTGTGCTTAAGACCGTCAGAGACAGTAGGGTATTTAATAACCTTCCTTTTATTTTTTTAACGGCCAAAACGAGTCATGAAGAATTAAGACTTGGGATGGAATTAGGAGCGGATGATTATATCACTAAACCATTTGTAATGAATGATTTACTTAAAATCATCAAACTGCGACTTGAAAGAAATGAGGCTATCAACTTAGCAATTAATCAGAAAATAGAGGAATATAAAAAGAATCTGTCAACTGTATATTCTCATGAATTATATACCGGTTTAACTTCCATTCATATGGCTGCGGATATTTTAATTGAGCATTATCAAAGAATGGGCATTTCAAACCTGTACGATCTGTTTTATTCTATTAAAAATGCAGCAGAACGCATTGAGCGTACCTTGAGAAACCTTCAATTGTATGCTGAATTTTCTGCTTCCGGCGAAAATGCACAAATTTTCACAGATGTTTTTCTATCCGGACCTACTTTTTTCAAAAATACCTTGATAGACATCTCTGAAAAATATGCTACAGCTTATAAAAGAACTCAGGATTTGAAGTTTTCTTTAAATGATTGTAAGTTGATAATCCCAACTGAGCATTTTTCAAAAATTATTGAAGAAATAATAGATAATGCATTTAAGTTTTCAGAGATTGGGACAACGGTCTTAGTTTCATCCTTATGTACTCAAAATACCTGTACGATTTCTGTTTCAAATTCAGGAGCCAACTCAGTAGATTTAAACAATACTCAATTTTTAGCATTTCAACAATATAACAGAGGGGTGCACGAACAACAAGGAAATGGATTGGGTTTGCACATTGCGAACAAACTAATACAGTTTAATAAAGGTAAAATCGAAATAGATGCGAGCCAAGAGAACTTTACCACTGTTAAGCTGTGTTTTCCAAAACATGTAGATTGATAAGCAAAATTGAGGCAACCCAATTTTGCTTATAGACGATTAAAAAGACTTAATTTTGCAAATCAAAAATAACTTATGAATATATTGATTACCGGAACGGGAAAAGGGATAGGACTCGAACTCGCCAAACTTTTATCCAAAGAACACAAAGTTGTTGGCGTTTCAAGAAAAAATTCGTCCAGTATAACCTCTGAAAATTTTTCACCCCTAAACTTAGACCTTGTTGAAGAAAGTGCGATTTGTAAGCTAAAAGATTTCATACGAGAAAAATTCGACGTCTTGGATATCATCATTAACAATGCGGGGGTTCTTGTAAATAAAAAATTCAATTGCTTGACCCCTGAGGATGTTAAGAACATGATGGATATTAATTTTAAAATTCCTTTTGAAATTATTCAAACCTTAGCTCCTATTATGGGAATCAACGGGCATATTGTAAATATTGGAAGCATTGCCGGTGTCCAAGGAAGTTCTAAATTTCCTGGTCTATCAGTATACTCTGCCGCCAAAGGTGCCTTAGCCATTTTAACAGAGTGTTTGGCAGAAGAACTTAAAGCACAGCATGTTCATGTAAACTGCCTTGCATTAGGCGCCACTCAAACCGAAATGTTTTCTTCAGCTTTCCCCGGCCATAAAGCCCCGTTAAATGCAAAAGAAATGGCTCAATATATTGCTGATTTTTCTTTGAGCGGAAATCAGTTTTTCAATGGAAAAATCATTCCGGTATCTATTGCAACTCCTTGATTTTCATCAACCTTGATTGCTTACTTTTTGTAAGCGATCTTTATTAAGAATGCTGATAAAACTCTTATCAATTTTTATTAATCCTTCCTTTTCAAATTCCTTCAGCGTTCGCACCGTATTTTCCAACGAGAGATTCGCTAATTCAGCCAAGTCTAGTCGGCTAATTTTTAATGGAATATTATTGGTGTTTAACTTGGCATCATTATAAAATAATGCATCCGCAAGTTTTCCTCGGGTTTGCTTCAGAGCAATACTCGAAATACGTTGAAATCTCGCCAGGCCGGCATCGGTGGAATGATTAATTAAATCGAAAGCAAATAGAGGATTTTTTAGCATGATTTCCTTTGCAACCCCAATTTCGAGGGCACAAATTTGAGTTTTGCAATGAGCAACAGCAGTAATCGGAGTCTTATGTAAACCGGTAAAAAGCACATTCACCAATTCCCCTTTCCCGACAAACTCTAGAATGAAATTTTTCTTGTAGTTACTTTGCAGCATAAGTTTTACGAATCCTTCTCTAACAAACATCACTTTATCAACAAAAGTATCACGCTGATAAATTATTTCATCCTTTTGATAAGACATGGAAATTTTATTTTTCTCAATAATTTCATACTCACTTTTGGTAAGGCTTTCAAAGTATGAACATGTATGGATGAAATCCGCATCTAAATCCGAAGAAATGATATCCTGCATTTTCTCATAAATTTACCACAAACATAATAAATAATTCTCATATCCAACAGTTTATTATAAAGATAGTTATAATTAAAATTTACTTGAGCCCTAAGTGATTTTGCATGTCATCATTTTATTTAAAATCAAATCTGTATATTTGCTCAAAAAAAAACATGTCGCTCGATACCGTTATAAAATTTGAAAATGTAGCTGTTTTCCAGAAAAGCATTTTAATATTATCAAATGTTTACCTGTCACTTGAAAAAAGCGAATTCGCATATTTAATTGGGAAAACCGGAAGTGGAAAAACCAGCTTATTAAAAATGATTTATGCCGATATACCTTTGAAAGATGGTGAAGCAATGGTGGCGGATTACAACTTAAAAACCATTAAAAACAAAGAAATTCCATTCTTGAGAAGAAAAATCGGAGTCGTTTTTCAAGACTTTCAACTCCTGAATGATAGGAATGTAAACGAGAACTTGATCTTTGTCATGAAAGCTACCGGGTGGAAAGATAAAACTAAAATGAATGAAAGAATTCAGGAGGTTTTGGAAAAAGTGGGTTTAGCAAGAAAAGGGAATGTAATGCCTCACCAATTATCCGGTGGAGAACAACAAAGAGTAGTGATTGCCAGAGCTTTGGTCAACGATCCTGAGATCATTTTAGCGGATGAACCCACAGGAAATTTAGACCCTGAAACTTCTGAAAGCATTGTTGAACTCCTCATTGAAATCAGTAAATCCGGAAGGGCAATATTAATGGCTACCCATGACTACTCCGTATTCCGCAGATTTCCGGCGCGTACTTTTTCATGCGAAGACGGAAAGGTGGTTGACTCTCATGATGCTTCAAATTCAAAAGAAGAATTAAACGAAATCGAAACCGAATTGTCTTAATTGCAATAAGGTCTTAAAGCTTCAATCAAGGTTTCTTTCTCCTTTTCCCAACACAGTTCATTTGAAGCCTGTTTACCGTTCATTTTAAACTGATTCATCATGATTTCATTGTTCAGCATTTCTTGTATTTCCGTTGCAATAATCTTAGGTTGATGAGATGAAGAAATCATTCCAACTGAAAATGAATCCACTATTTTCCGAATTTCCGGAAGATCAGAGGCATACACAGGGATACCGGCTTGTATGTAGTCGAACAACTTATTGGGTAAACTAAAACGGTAATTAATATTGGTATCTTTATCCAAGCTTATCCCTAAATCAGCAGAAACGGTATATTGCATTAATTTATCATAAGGCTGCCTTTCAATAAAAATCACTTTCTCTTCTAATTTAAGGGCTTCAACTTTTTTCTTCAACTGAGGAATAACATCTCCCCCTCCAACAATCAGTAAAACCACTTGTTGAAGAAATTGCATTGCTTCCACCATTTCCTCTGAACCTCTGTCAACGTTAATTCCTGATCCTTGAAGGATTAATAATTTTGTTGGAGGCATGGGTAAGCCCAAAAAAGCACGTTGAGTAGGTGCCGGCACAAAGTATCTAGGCACATTTCGCACAACAAATAGGGGTTTGCCATACTTTTGGGAATATAAATTGGCAATACTTTCATTGACGGTAATAATGGTTTTCAACTTAGGAAAGGCAAATTTTTCAATTCGTTCCCATGTCCTTTTAGCAAAAGCATTGTTTTCCAATTCCGGTACTCCGGTAAAATATTCATGAGTATCATAAATCAGGTGAGTTCCTTTCAATTTATTTACAAGCACAGCAGGCAATAGCGTGTCTAAATCATTAGCATAAACCAAATCAACCCTGTGGAATAACAAATAAAAAAACAATCTCAAATTAAACTCTGCATAAAACAAAGGCCCTGAATTGAATAGTAATTTTTTCCGAATGCAATTAAAGGGTAAGGAATGAATAGTTAAGCTCTTCTTTCTCAGTCTGCCAAATATTGTCACCGAAAAACCAAGCTCAGCTAAAACGGAAGCAGATTTCAAAACCCTGTTATCAGTGGCAATATCGTTGGTAACCGTACAAATGGCTTTTTTTTGCTTCATGTTTCTTGTATGCAAAAATATAAATGTTAACCTACATAACTCAAATAAAAAGTGCTTATTGCAAAAAAGCAGTAATTTTGACACCTAATTAATGCAAGAACCATACTGCTTACATGCTTAACATTATAGAAAACCAATCTTTAAAGAATTTCAACACCTTTGGAATTGAAGTTTCCTCTCGGTATTTCTCACAACCGAATCAAATTGAGGATTTAAAAGAACTTCTTGGCACCGAAATTTTCAAAAGGAACCGAAAGCTTATTATTGGAGGGGGCAGCAATCTGCTTTTTACAAACAATTATGACGGCATTGTTGTACAACCTCATTTAAAAGGTATCGAAATAGTGAGTGAAACAGAAGGGCACATTTTCATAAAAGCGATGGCAGGAGAAATATGGGACGATTTTGTTTCGTACTGCACTCATCATCAATGGAGTGGAGTTGAAAATTTATCTTTAATTCCTGGGAATATTGGAAGTGCTCCGGTTCAAAACATTGGCGCCTACGGTGTTGAGCTAAAAGATGTTTTTTATTGTTTGGAAGCTATTCAAATTGAGAAAGCAGAAATTACTCAAATGGATCAGGCCTCATGCCAATTTGGATACAGGGATAGTGTCTTTAAAAACGCACTGAAAGATCAATTCATTGTGGTTTCTGTCACTTTTAAATTAAATAAAAAAGCGGAAGTCAATGTATCTTATGCAGCTTTGCAAGAAGCTCTTAATTCTAAAAACATACTGAATCCTAATTTAAATGACATTAGGAGAACTGTATGTGAAATTAGGCAATCTAAACTACCCGACCCAAGCGTATATGGAAACGCCGGTAGTTTTTTCAAAAATCCAACCATCAGTGCTTCGCAGTATAAATTGATGCAAGTAACACATCCAGGAATAAAAGCCTTTGCTCAACCCCAAGGAGATTTTAAAATTTCAGCCGGCTGGATGATAGAAAGTTGTGGATGGAAAGGATATCGGAAAGAAGATGCCGGTGTGCATAAAGAACAAGCGCTGGTTTTAGTAAACTATGGAAATGCTACAGGAAAAGAAATACTTCATTTAGCTCTTGAAATTCGTGAAAGTGTTATAGCGAAATTTGGGGTGCCCTTAGATATGGAAGTACAAGTGATTTAGCATTGTAATTTGCCTACAATATCTTTCACGGAAGCGAAACCATTTTTATTGAGGTAATCCTCAATCCCTTGAATTATAGAAATGGTAACAGCAGGATCTATAAAATTTGCAGTTCCTACTTGAATGGCAGAGGCTCCTGCAAGCAAAAACTCAATTGTATCT
>CAZJBB010000189.1:0-6571 GCA_964543995.1 uncultured Bacteroidales bacterium | reverse complement strand
AGTCTTGACTTTTTGAGTACTTTTTGGTCAAGCAAAAAGTACATATTTTAGCAAGTGCAACTTAATATTTGACTTTACCTCTACAATAGCAGAGTATTATTAAACAAAATTCTAAACACAAAAAGTCAAATTGAACGCTAAGCTATTTGCGGAAAATTTCTTCAGAAATTTTCAGGGTGAATCTTTGACGAAGTCAGGAAACAAAAACTTATCTGTTTTGAAATCTCAGTAGAAAACATCATCCAATTCTATTATGAAAAACTGAAATTTCTAAGGGCAATAAAAACAATGAACTTCCTCTCTACTTCGAATGCAATCCACACTCTTTTTTCCCTTGCTCCCACCACCATCTTCCGGAACGAAAATCATCCCCTTCTTTCACTGCGATAGTACAGGGTTGGCATCCAATGCTTGGGAAAGATTGATCGTGCAAGGAATTGTATGGAATGTTATTCTTTTTCACAAAATTCCAAACTTCTTCTAAAGTCCAATGAATCAATGGATTTACTTTAATAAGCCGATGATTTTCATCCCACTCAAAAAGTTCCATTTGGGATCTGTTTGCTGATTGTTCTGCACGTAAACCGGTGATCCAAACCGAAGTGTGCTGCAAGGCCCGTTGAAGAGGCTCTATTTTCCGATAATGGCAACATAATTTTCGATTTTCTATGCTTTCGTAAAAAAGATTGACTCCTTTTTCTGAAACCATGGCTTCTACCCTATGATAATCAGGAAAGAAAATTTGAATGGGGAGCTTATATTTCCGCTGCGTTTTCTCCAAAACTTCATAAGTTTCGGGAAACATACGACCGGTATCCAATGTGAATATCCTAATGGGTAATGGTTCCTTTGTTACAAAATAGGTTATCACCTGATCTTCAACGCCTAAACTGGACGAAAAAGCAACTCTACCGGAGAATTCATTTGCTAGCCCTGTCAACAATTCAGAAATATTTGACTGCTTGTATTTTTCGTTTAATATTTTTATAGTTTCCATATTTATATTGAATTTAAGGCAAAGATATCACTGGGCTTGATTCCTTTTTCTGTCCTTTTCACGGTACAACACTCTACATTAATATCGTGTTCAAAAAACAAAATGTAGTCTTTTTCGCAAGCTTCTTCCAAAAAGAGGGCTTTTTCTTCCATGCTCACTACCGGTTGAATATCAAATGCAGCAATGTAACCCACAGGAACCTGAAATACCGAAGGAATAAAATCGGCCATAAAAACGAGGGTTCTGCCTTTGTATTTAACAAAGGGAAGCATTTGGCCGAAGGTATGTCCATTGTATAGGCGCAGTTCAATATTGGGTGTTAATTTAGAATTTTCCTTTATAATATTCAATTTGCCATTATGCTGCATGGGGAGAAAGTTTTCTTTAAAGTAAGCATTTCCTTCCCTTGGATTTGGATTCATGGAATTATTCCATTGGGATTGGGAACACCAATATTGGGCATTTTCAAAAAGGGGAATCAATTCGCTTTGTTCTTCATTGTATTTATAAGTCCCCCCGCAATGATCAAAATGTAAATGAGTCAGCACCACATCGGTTACATCACTAAGTTTGTATCCTAAATTTAAAATATCTCTTTCAAGTGAATGATTTCCAAATATATAAAAATGACTGAAATACTTTTCGCTTTGCTTGTTTCCCATACCGGTATCTATGAGAATGAGCCGATTTTCATCTTCAATCAACAAGCAGCGATTAATTACTTCTACCATATTGTTCTCATCCACTTTCACTTGTTTTTGCCAAATGGTCTTTGGAACGGTTCCAAAACTGGCCCCGCCGTCTAATTTGAATTTCTCTGCGATTACTGGAAATAATTTCATGGGTTTAATATTCAGATTTTCCGCAAAATTACAAAACCTATCCGATGCAAGAGGAATAATCTCTATTTTTGCATTATACATTGAATTATGAAAGTACATTTTATAGCCATTGGAGGAAGTGCCATGCATAATCTGGCTATGGCATTGCATTTTAAAGGATATACCGTAACGGGTTCTGATGATGAAATTTTTGAACCTTCGAGCTCCAGACTTAAAAATCTTGGACTACTGCCTGATGAGTTGGGTTGGTTTCCCGAAAAAATCACCCCAAGTTTGGATGCTGTAATATTAGGAATGCATGCTCATGCCGATAATCCCGAATTACAAAAAGCGATGGAATTAGGAATTAAAGTGTAC
This sequence comes from uncultured Bacteroidales bacterium, assembly GCA_964543995.1. GTDB lineage: Bacteria > Bacteroidota > Bacteroidia > Bacteroidales > CAIXTV01 > CAIXTV01. The sequence continues at coordinate 4,375 of CAZJBB010000189.1, read as the reverse complement.
TCCTACCCTGAATTTCTTTATGAGCAATCGAAACACAAAAAGCGAATTGTGATTGGGGGCAGTCATGGGAAAACCACCATTACTTCTATGATTTTGCATGTATTGGGGCATTATCATATTCCCTGCGATTATATGGTGGGTGCTCAACTTGAGGGGTTTGACGTCATGGTGAAATTGACTGAAGATGCCCCATATATCATATTGGAAGGCGATGAATACTTGACTTCTCCGATTGATAGAAGACCCAAATTTCATTTATACCAGCCACACGTGGCCCTTATCAGCGGGATTGCCTGGGACCACATCAATGTGTTTCCTACATTTGAGAATTATAAAGAGCAGTTTAAAATATTCGCCGAATTACTTCCTGAAGATGGCGTTCTTATTTACAATAGTTTAGATGAAAACGTTCAGGATGTTGCCAATACAGCTGAAGGCATGTTTCTGAAAATTCCATATTCGGTGCCTGAATATTCAGTGCAAAATGGAGTTACAACCATCTCATTTGAAAACCATTCCTATAGTCTTCAAATATTTGGAAAACATAATCTATTGAACATGAACGGCGCGGCCTTGGTTTGTGAAACCATGGGAATCAGCAAGTTGCAGTTCTACCAAGCCATTCAAAATTTTTCCGGGGCTTCAAAAAGACTCGAGAAGATTTTCGAAAATGCTCAGAATAGCATTTTTAGAGACTTTGCTCATGCCCCATCAAAGTTATCTGCTTCCGCACAAGCAGTTAAAGAACAATTCCCTGACAGAAAGCTGTTGGCATGTTTCGAATTACACACCTACAGTAGTTTGAATGCCGCTTTTTTAACCCAATATCATTCTTGTCTGAAAAATTGTGAGATCGCTATTGTATATTTTAATCCCCATACCTTAAGTCTAAAACGATTGCCAAACCTGGAAAAAGACCAAATAAAAGCCGCTTTTTGTGATCAAAACTTACACGTTTTTGACGATAAGCAGGAAATGCTAGCGTATATTTTACAATCTGCTTCTCCCTTCCAAAACGTATTATTGATGAGTTCCGGTAATTTCGATGGATTGGATATTGAAACCATTAAAAACCGCTATTTACTGTTAAATAATGTTAAAGCATAGCAGTAGCAGTCACTACTTTTATGAAATTTGCGTCTTGAAATAAATTTAAAAAACCATCCATGAAAAAAACCTTGCTTTTATTATCCGCTTGTATAATGCTATTTTCGATTTCAAATGCACAAGCACCCAAAAAACCCTCAATATTCTTTGAATCAAATGTTCATGATTATGGAAAAATCAATGAAGAAAAAGGGACCGTTACTTATAAGTACATTTTTAAAAACAAAGGAAACGACACTTTACTTTTAAAAACGGTTCAACCCAGTTGTGGATGCACTACCTCAGAATGGACAAAAGAAGCTGTACTTCCGGGAAAATCGGGTTATATCACAGCCACTTACAATCCATTAGGCCGTCCGGGAGTTTTTAACAAATCGATTAATGTTACCACCAACGATCCCGATAATGCATCTTTGGTACTCATCATTAAAGGTGAAGTGATTCCGAAACCGAAATTACCTTCAGATATCTATCAACAGAAATCAGGAGATTTGGGTTTCGTAAATTCACACGTGGGTATGGGGAAAATGACTCCCAGTCAGGTAAAAACGGATACCTTGAAAATGTACAACTTCTCTAAAAAAGCCATGACGATGGAGCTAAAAGGCTTACCTCCTCATTTAACAGCAAAATTATCATCCCCCGTATTAGCTCCTGAAAAAGAAGGAATTATATTAATTACTTACAACTCTGAGTTAAAAAAGGATTTTGGATTTTTGTATGATACCTTTATATTATCAACAAACGATTCAGTAGAACCGGATAAAAGGGTGAATGTAAGTGCAGAAATTTACGATGATTTTTCGACCTTAACTAAGGAACAAAAAGAAATGGCACCCGTGATTAAATTTGACACGGTGAATTATAATTTCGGGAAAGTAAAAAGCGGTGAATTAGTGAATTACAGCTTTAAATTTACCAATACAGGAAAATCGGATTTAATCATTCGTAAAACTAAAGCAAGTTGTGGTTGCACCGCCAGTTCTCCTGAAAAAACCACTTTAAAGCAAGGCGAAAGCAGTAACATTAATATCACTTTTAATTCAGCAGGTCGCACGGGAGCTCAACATAAAAATGTTACCGTAATAAGCAATGACCCTGTGAATTACAATATTATCCTCAATATAGAAGGTGAAGTTTTGACCGAAGATAAAAAGTAAATTCAAAAATAATCCATTAAAAACCATCCTTAATCGGATGGTTTTTTGTTTTATTTAATCCAAGTATATCAATTTTAAAGACTTATCAATATTTAAAATTCTTGTTGTTGACATTTGCATTTTTATTATTTTTGCACTCTAATTAATATTCAAAACATGAAAACAAAGCTTTTAAATTTCCAATTTATTTTTGTAGTTTCTTTCATCATACTTGCTGTTATATCTAGGCTTTTACCACACTTACCCAACTTTACTCCCGTTGCAGCTATTGCTTTGTTTGCCGGAGCATTGATTCCACGCAAATCATTGGCTTTTATTGTGCCTATGGTTACTTTATTAATTAGTGATTTAATTCTTGGTATGCATAGCACCATGATTGCTGTTTATGCATGTATGATTTTCACTGTATTTCTGGGAATCAGAATGAGAAAAAACATGAGTGCTTTAAGCATTTTCTCTACAACCCTCGTTTCTTCCTTAGTATTTTATGTGGTTACAAATTTTGCAGTTTGGGCTACAGGTATGGTGGGATATCCTATGAATTTTAGCGGATTAATGGAAAGCTATTGGTTTGCAATTCCATTCTTTAAATGGGAACTCTTAGGAAATATGTTTTATGTTAGCATCCTTTTTGGTGCCTATTCCTTGGTGAAAACCAAAGTAAAAATACTGGCTTAACATCAGAAAACGTATTTAAAAGGTTATCCATTCAGGGTAACCTTTTTTTTGTATTTAATCATGATTGGCATTCGTAAAAACTTTTTCCCAAACTGAATTGTTTCATGCAAATACATAACTTTGTAAAGAATTTTAATTTCGTTTATGTCTGATATTATCAAATTACTTCCCGATTCCGTTGCCAACCAAATTGCTGCAGGAGAAGTGGTACAAAGGCCAGCGTCTGCAGTAAAAGAACTGATGGAAAATGCCATCGATGCCGGTGGCACTGAAATTAAATTAATCATCAAAGATGCCGGAAGAACCTTAATTCAAGTGATGGACAATGGCTGTGGAATGTCAGCCACCGATGCCCGTCTCAGTTTTGAAAGACATGCGACTTCTAAAATCCGTCAAGCGGCAGACCTTTTTTCTATACGTACTATGGGATTCCGTGGTGAAGCCCTTGCTTCTATTGCTGCCATTGCTCAGGTAGAACTCAAAACCAAACTTCATGATCAAGAATTGGGAACCTTGATCCTCATTGAAGGTTCCGAAGTTAAAAAACAAGAAGTTTGTACTTGCAATAATGGCACCTCTATTTCAGTTAAAAACCTGTTTTATAATGTTCCGGCACGTCGGAATTTCTTAAAATCAGAATCCACCGAAACTTATCATATTATTGAAGAATTTCAGCGCATTGCCTTAGCCCATGCCGATAAAAAGTTTGAAATGATTCATAATGATAAAATGGTTTTTAAACTTGAAAAGGGAAATTTAAAGCAAAGAATTGTTGCACTGTTTGGATCTGCATTTAATGAAAGGATCATTCCTGTGGAACAAGAGACTCAACTCATTAACATTCAGGGATTTATTGGCAAACCGGAATTCGTAAAAAAGGGCAAATGCGAGAATTACTTTTTTGTAAACAATCGATTTATTCGACATCCATACTTGAATCACTCTTTGAATGCCGCTTATATTGATTTCATCCCAACCGGAAGCAATCCCATATATTTCGTCTTTTTTCAGGTAGATCCAAAGCAAATCGACATCAATATTCATCCTACAAAAACTGAAATTAAGTTTCAGGATGAAAAAACCTTGTATGCCATACTGCGTTCTACCATAAAGCAATCCCTAGGGAAGCATCTGTTAATTCCAACGATTGACTTTGAATCGGAAGCTTCGATACAATTCGATTTACATCCTGAAAGAACGCCAATTAAAGAGCCAAATATTAAAGTAAATCCGGATTATAATCCTTTCCACTCTGAAACTACTAAGAAATTTCAGGGATTTGATAAAAACACTGCGCATCAAAAGCAAAACTGGGAAAAACTATTTACGGAAGAAACAAAATTATCGAGTACCCAACCCAATTTCAATAAGCATAGCTCAGTTGAAAAAGTAAATGAAGTTCTGAAGACTCCAATCCAAAGACAAACTAT
>CAZJBB010000188.1:0-6729 GCA_964543995.1 uncultured Bacteroidales bacterium | reverse complement strand
TATTTGGACAAGGCAATCCCATGAATGAAAGACGAGCACCATCCGTTCCTCCTCTAATAGGAATGATTTTTGGTTTTATTTCCAGCATTTCCATGGCTGTTTTAGCAGTATCCACTACATGATAAACCGGTTCCACTTTCTCCTTCATATTGTAGTACTGGTCCTTCAGCTCCAAGGTTAAGGTATTATCGTGATAACGTTGATTAATAAACTGGACAGCCTGTTGAATAAGCACTTTCTTTTGTTCGAATTTCCCTCGGTCATGATCTCTTATAATATACTGGATATTACAATGTTCCACATTTCCTTCCACTTTTACCAAATGAAAAAAACCTTCATAATTGGTTGTAAATTCCGGGCGTTCGTTAACCGGAAGCAAGGCATTAAATTCCATGGCGACCAGCAAAGAGTTAATCATTTTATCTTTTGCATATCCCGGATGAATGTTCCTCCCTTGAACCGAAATTTTAGCCATAGCCGCATTGAAGTTTTCGAATTCCAGTTCCCCTAAAGCGCCACCATCAATAGTATAAGCAAAATCGGCATTAAATTTCTTTACATCAAAACGATCAACACCTCTTCCTATTTCTTCGTCGGGTGTAAATCCAATACAAATTCTGCCATGTTGAATTTCAGGATGATTTTTCAAATATTCAACCGCAGTGAGTATTTCAGCAATTCCAGCTTTGTCATCCGCTCCCAGCAATGTGGTTCCATCCGTTGTAATGAGCGTTTGCCCAATACTTTCCAGTAGCTCAGGAAAATCTTCGGGGGAAAGTACAATCTGCAACTCTTGATTGAGCATGATATCCCTACCATCATAATTTTGAATAATCTTTGGATTTACATTTACTCCCGGCATGTCGGGGCTAGTATCCATGTGGGCAATAAAACCGATTGCCGGAATTTCTTTGTTGGTATTGGCAGGCAAAAAGCCCATCAAATAACCATTTTCATCTAAGCTTACCTCTTGCAAACCAATAGCTTGCATTTCTTCTTTTAAAACGTTTGCTAAGTTAAATTGCTTTTGTGAACTGGGGCAAGTTTCTGAATTATCATCCGATTGTGTATCTATGGATACATATTTTAAAAATCGTTCTAATATTTTTTCTTTCATTTGATTCAAATTTAAAGAGTTATAAATTATAGAGTGCTGAATTAGTCGTCTTGTTTAGCGCGAAATGATTCCCAAACAAAATAAGCAAGCAGTCCAATAAAAGCGAAAACAGCAGTAATTTGTGCACCAACGGCATTTTCCTCTGCCCAAACTTTTAAATTAACTGCATCAGGATTATCGGTAAAGAAAATAATCATGGCTCCCACCACTCCAAACAAAGCTGCTCCGGCAATAAAACCGGAAGCGATGAGGATTCCTCTTTGTGTACGAGCATTGGCCAGTTTTTCGTTTTTAGAGCTTTTCATAAACCAGTGATTGAGCAAACCGCCTACTACCAAAGGGGTATTTAATGGTAAGGGGATAAACATTCCTAAAGCAAAAGCAAGGGGAGAAACCTTAAGCCAATTCATTAATATTGAAATAATTGCACCAACACCTAACAAAACCCAACTGACTCCTTGCCCCGACATAAGCGGTTCGATGATGGCTGCCATCGCATTTGCTTGAGGTGCCGTCATGGGATTGGTGTGTTCAGGTGATTGAGTAAATCCGTAGGCTTTATTTAAAATAAAAATAACTACTCCCACCGTTGCAGCGGAAACCAATGTTCCCATGAATTTATAGGTTTGTTGTTTTGCCGGAGTGGTTCCCAACCAATACCCAACTTTTAAGTCGGTAATAAAACCACCCGCCATGGACAAGGCTGTACATACAATTCCTCCAATGATTAAGGAACTCACCATCCCTTGCCAACCTTTTAATCCCACTGAAACTAAAATCACAGATGATAAAATAAGGGTCATTAGGGTCATCCCTGAAACCGGATTGGTTCCAACGATAGCAATGGCATTGGCTGCAACCGTTGTAAACAAAAATGAAATGATTAATATGGTTAAAAGAGCAACAATGGCCTGAGTTAAAGTAATACTGACTCCAAAAATTAAAAATAAAAATACAGCAATAAGGGTGAATAAAATCAAGAGCATTACAAAAGACATCTTTAAATCTTTTTGAGTTCTTTCCACTTTGGCTTCGGTGTGTGTTTTCGCCCCCATACCAAATGCCAGTTTAAAAGCACTTCCTATCACCCCTGATGACTTAATGATTCCAATGATACCCGCCATTGCAATTGCACCAATTCCTATAGGACGGACATACAGCTTGAAAATCATTTCTGCAGTCATGGCGTCAAAGGGATTAACGCCTCCATGGCTAACCACAATGTTTCCAATTTCATTCACCAATGGAATAAATACCAACCATGATAATAATGAACCCACAGTAATGATAAGAGCATATTTCAAACCAACTAAATATCCAAAACTAAAAATCAAGGCACTCACATTGAATTTAAATACCATTTTAACTTTGGTAGCTAAGGTTTCGCCTATTGGAATTATACGAGAGGTGAATTCTTCGCTAAATAATTTGAAAGCAGAAAAACAGAAATCGAAAATCCCGCCTATTAATCCACTAACAATCAGCAATTTCGCTTGGCTCCCACCTTTCTCACCGGTCATAAGAATTTCAGTGGTTGCAGTAGCTTCCGGAAAAGGAAGTTTCCCATGCATATCTTTAACGAAGTATTTCCTGAAAGGAATCAAAAATAAAATACCCAAAAACCCACCAAATAAAGAAGAGAAAAATATTTGCCAAAAGTCCACCTGAATTTCAGGATATTTGGCTTGAAGGATATATAATCCGGGTATGGTAAAAACAGCTCCGGCAACAATTACTCCGGAACAAGCTCCAATTGACTGAATAATAACGTTCTGACCCAAAGCATTTTTCCTTCTTGCAGCAGCAGAGGCTCCAACAGCGATAATGGAAATGGGAATGGCTGCTTCAAATACTTGTCCGATTTTTAATCCGGAGTATGCAGCCGCAGCAGAAAAAATCACTGCCATAAGTAACCCCATACCAATAGACCAAGCAGTGACTTCTGGGAATATCTGATTTGCAGGCATTACCGGTTTAAATTCTTCTCCTTCTTTTAATTCACGATAGGCATTCTCAGGAAGACTTTTAATTGCGTTTTCATCTGTATTCATGTTTTTTGCTTTTTGATTTTATCGTCCGAAATTAAAAAATATTTTTAACTTTCATATAAATATTCCTAAGTAAGAACAAATATGTATTTTTAGAAAGTGAATTCTATCGGCAAATGAACAATAAAAAAAACAAGTTACATGGACTTTTCTTTTTTGCTATACTGATTATCAGCAATGTGTGCTTTTCGCAAAACCCAAGCAGTAATGAGAAAATAATAAAAGAAATAGATATTTTAAATTCATTATCTATTGACAGCATAGGCACTTCTTTGAAAGCCACCCTAAACTTTTCTACAAAAGCCCTAAGGTTATGCAATACGCTAAATTATAAAAATGGATTATTTAAAGCCCTTTGTAACCAAACCCAAGCCTATATTTATTTGGGCAACAAAAAAGAGGCTTTAAATAATTTAATCGCTATAAAAGATATTGCTTTTCAATTGAAAGATAATGCGTGTAAAGCAGAATGTTTTAAATTATATTCCCAAATTTATGAAATTTGGGACGACCCCCATGAAGCCATTCAATACAGACTTGAATCCTTACGATACTTTCTATTGACAGGAAATGAACATGAAATTATTGAGTCGTATTTTTCTATTGCCAACATTCAACTGGAAAAAGGCGAGTATGAACTTGCATTTGATTACTATACACGTGCTTTGATTTTTTCTTTAGTTAATGTAAATTCTAATCAAATACTCAGGGTTTTAAGTGAAATTTCCAGAGAGCTGATTGTCCTGAATCAGGGAGCTCCGGCAAGAGGACTTCTCGAAATTTGTAAATTTATTGAAAGAACTCAAAAAGTGAGTTTTCTATTGAAATTTTCAATAAAATCCATCGAAGCATTTTATGAAGAAAAAATCAACAAAAATTTTGGAAAAAGCATACAATTGTACCTTTCTTCGATATATCCAACCGATTCTTTAGAGCCAACTTCCGTTGGTATAACCTATTCAAGAATTGCACATCAATTCTTTATGATGAAAGAATACAAAAATTCTTTGCAATACAATTTCAAGTCGCTTCAAAGTAGAATCGCCTGTGGACATGTGTTTCTAATTGGAAGTTCTTTAACCAACATCGGCTATGATTATTTTCAAATGCAACAATATGACTCGGCATTATATTATTTCAATAAAAGCCTTGAAGTATGCAAAATCCATCAAAGAGAGAAATACCTAGCTAATAATTATGAAAAATTATACATGTTGTATAAAATTATTCATAAGTCTGATATTGCATTACAATTTCTCGAAAAATTTGCCAAACTGAATGAACATCTCATTAAAAAAGCCAAGAAATTAGACTTGGAAAAAACTCAATCGAAGCTGGAAGTCGAAAAAAAAGAAAAACAATTAATTGCGGCAAAGCTTGAAAACCAACAATATCTATACTTTATTATCATCATCATTTCCTTGGCCATTATTGTTACGATCATAGTCATTGGTTCTTACAAGTCCATTTCCGAAAAAAAAATCAGGAAATTGTATATTGATTTGGAAAAGAAATACAATCAGACAATAAATCAATTGCAAGAAAAAATTATTGAATCTAAAATCAATTTAGATAATTTAATATTAAGTGAAGAGAAGTTCAGGGTGCTTTTCGAAAAAAACCCTATTGGGATTGTAACCATCTCTCTTGAAACCCAAAAAATATTAAATGCAAATTCATCTTTCTGTAATATGCTAGAATATGATTTGCAAGAACTTACAAATTTCACTTTCAATAATTTAACCCACCCCGATGAAGTTCTTGAGGATTTTCCAAATCAAATACAGGAAGAGGTTTGGCCTGGAAAATCGGCTACCATTGATATTCGATATTTGACAAAAAACGGAAATACCATATGGGTTTCATTAACAAGATCCATCGTTTATGATGTAAGTAAAAACCCGATTTATGGTTTAGCTATTTTACAAAATATTACAGAGAAAAGAAATGTTGAGAAGTATTTGATAGAATCAGAAGAAAAACTTCGACTATTAATAGATTACAGCCCCATTGTTATTGCCATGCTCGACATGGACATGAGGTATCTCATTGTAAATGAAGCATTTTACAAAGAGTTTAACATACAATCCAACATTATCGGAAAAACTGTAATGGAGGTTTTCCCCAATACACCACCGGAAGTTTTCGAAATGTATTCAAAAGCCATTAAAGGTGAAAGTTTTTCAAAAGCAGAAACGGAATTTACTTTTGTGACAGGAAAGGAGCTTTGGTTTAACTGGAACCTATTCCCATGGTACCAATACCAAGGGGTTCAATCCGGGATTGTTCAATATGCAGTAAATATTACCCAGCGTAAAATTTATGAAACTCAACTCAATCATAATGTGTATTTGCAAAACACCATTTTCCAATCCATACCAAGTTCAGTATTAATATTTGATGCTCAAAGTTTTAAAGTAACTTGGGCTACAACAAACTTCTATGAATCCTTCGGTATGGACCAAAATGAATACGAACAAACCTATCATAGCGATTTGTTTTCCCCCATTTTTGAAGAAGATGCTATTATAGTCAGAAAAGCTATTGATAAGTTAATTAAACAAAAAACCGAAAACCCCGTTTCATTTGAGTTCAGACGACAGCACAAAAATGGAGAATGGCTATGGTTTTTATCAAAAGCCGTTATTTTCAAAAGGAATGACAATGGAGAAGTAAAAGAAATTCTTAGTTCCTCATTGGAAATTACAGAAAGGAAGCAAATTGAAATTGCATTATCGGCATCCGAATTAAAATATAAGGTGCAAATTGAACAAGCAGCAGATGCAATTTTCTTTGGAAATCCGGAAGGTATTTTTATCGATGTGAATCAACAAGCAGTTGAACTCACAGCTTATTCCAGAGAAGAATTAATTGGAATGTCCATGAGTCATTTATTCCCAAAGGAACAATTGGAGCAAAAACCTCTTGATTATGATGCTGTTAGGAGTGGATTAACGGTTCTCAATGAAAGAAATCTAAAAAGAAAAGATGGTAAAATTATTCCAATCGAAATGAATACTAAGATGCTATCGGATGGAACTTATCAGGCCATTTTTCACGATATCACTGATTTAAAAGCTACGGAAATTAAAATTCGCGAGAACGAAAGCAAACTCAATGAAGCCCAACGGATTGCAAAAATGGGAAGTTTTTCCTTTGACTTTGTTACAAATACACTGGATTATTCCGAAAACATTTTTGATATATTAAACTTAAGCAAACCAAAGGGCGAGGTGATACTTTCTCAAAGGAGTATCTTAAAAAACATACATCCTGAAGACATCCATAGTTTATCCATATTTAGAAAATCTCAAATTATTCAGAAAAAAAACCAATTCAAGTATGAGTTTAGGGTAATCGATTCTAATGGGAATACCAAGTACGTCGAAATGGCGAGTCAACTATATTATAATATTGATGGCAAATTGATTAAGCAAATTTCAACCATTGTTGACGTTTCTGAAAGAAAATTGACAGAAATTCAAATTCGAAAAGCATTTGAGAGTGAAAGGGAACTAAACAAAATGAAAACCAATTTTGTATCTATGGTTTCTCATGAATTTC
>CAZJBB010000187.1:0-6740 GCA_964543995.1 uncultured Bacteroidales bacterium | reverse complement strand
TCGAACTCGCGACCCTGACCTTGGCAAGGTCATGCTCTACCAACTGAGCTACTTCCGCATTATTGAGGGTGCAAATATATTACGATTTTTTATATCTGCAAAAAAAAATCTCTATTTTTTGTTTTTATTTAGTAATCGCTTGATTTCGTTGAGCTTCATTAAGGCCTCAACCGGGGTTAGGGTATCAATATCGGTATGCAAGATGTCATCTCGTATCTCTTCCAGCAAAGGATCGTTCAATTGAATAAAGCTCAACTGGTAATTATCCTTTTCCTCTTTGTGTACCGCTTTGGAAATCTGCGCACTACTATGCGACTGTTCGAGAATCTCCAGCATGTCTTCCGCTTTGTCTATCACAGATTTTGGCATCCCTGCCATACGTGCTACATGTATCCCAAAGCTATGTTCACTGCCTCCCGGAGCAATTTTTCGCATAAATAAAATTTTATTCCCCACCTCTTTCACCGTAACATGGAAATTTTTTATCCTCGTCATGGTTTTGGTCATTTCATTCAGTTCATGGTAATGGGTTGCAAACAATACTTTAGGACGAAACATGGGATGGTTATGAAGAAACTCGGCAATGGACCAAGCAATGGAAATTCCATCGTAGGTGCTGGTTCCCCTACCAATTTCGTCCAGCAATATCAAACTTCTACTCGAAATATTATTTAAAATGCTAGCGGTTTCATTCATTTCTATCATGAAAGTAGATTCTCCGGAGGAAATGTTGTCGGAAGCCCCTACCCTAGTGAAAATCTTGTCAACAATTCCTATTTCGGCTTTGGCTGCCGGTACAAAACACCCCATTTGGGCCATCAGCACAATGAGCGCTGTTTGTCGAAGTAAGGCCGATTTCCCCGACATATTCGGGCCGGTGAGCATGATGATTTGCTGTTCCTGATCGTTCAGTAATATGGAATTGCTAATGTATTCTTCGCCTATGACTAAAGATTTTTCAATTACCGGATGCCTACCCTCCGTAATTTCCAAAGAAAAATGATCGTACATATTCGGTTTTACATAATTGTTCTCTTTAGAAATTTGAGAAAAAGAAAGCAATAAATCCAAACGACCAATCAAAGCAGAGTTCAGTTGAATGGGGTCGATATAATCAAGCAAGCTGATTACCAGTTCGTTGAAGAGCTGATGTTCTATTTCGAAGATCTTCTCTTCTCCTCCCAGAATTTTCAGTTCATATTCTTTGAGTTCTTCGGTAATGTATCTTTCGGCATTTACCAAGGTTTGTTTACGTATCCAATTTTCGGGAACTTTATCTTTGTGTGCATTGGTAACTTCCAGAAAATACCCAAATACATTGTTATAGGCAATTTTCAAAGAAGTAATCCCGGTATTGGCAATTTCGCGTTGTTGAATTTGCAGTAAATAATCTTTGCCCGAGAATACCAATTTTCGTAATTCGTCGAGTTCAGCTGAAACCCCATCGGCAATGACATGTCCTTTCGAAAGCATGACAGGAGCTTCAGCTTTCAGCTCCCGTTGTATGCGCTCGCCAATGGTAGCGCAGCTATTCAGTTGTTCGCTTATTTTTTTCAAAGGCAATACCGGACTTTCAAAGATAAGCTCTTTGACTTTGCCAATGGAATACAAGGATTTAGACAATTGTAAGACTTCTCTTGGGTTAACTTTACCCACGGCTACTTTAGAAATGAGTCGTTCGATATCTCCGATTAAACGAATTTGCTCTAGTAATTGATGCACCAAGTCCTCTTGTCTAGTAAAATAGTCAACAATATCCAACCTTTCCTCAATCAAGGTTCTTTCGCGGAGGGGGAGTACTACCCAGCGCTTTAGTAAGCGGGATCCCATAGGGGTGGCAGTTTTATCGATGATGTCTAACAAACAAGTCCCTTTATCACTGAGCGGCGAAAGGAGTTCCAAATTTCGGATGGTAAATCGATCTAACCAAACAAACAAATCTTCCTGAATACGTTCTATCTTCTTAATATGCAGTACTTTATCGTGATTGGTCTCCGACAAATAATGCATGGCTGCCCCACAGGCAATGATTCCATTTTCCAACTCATCGATTCCAAAACCTTTTAAAGTCATGGTTTTAAAATGATTGAGTAAGGTTGTATTTCCAAATTCGAGTGTAAAAACCCAATCTTCGAAAGTGTTGATGTAATATGAGGTGCCAAAAATTTCGGTAAAATCTTTGACTTTGTTTTTTTGAACAATCACTTCCGAAGGACGGAAACTTTGCAAAAGCTTATCGATATATTCTGTACTTCCTTGAGAAGTATAAAATTCACCGGTAGAAATATCCAAGAAAGAAATTCCGGTGTTTTTTGGCAATAAATGTACAGCAGCCAAGAAATTATTTTCTTTATGGGCCAGAATTTTGTCATTGTACGAAACTCCCGGGGTAACCAATTCGGTAACACCCCTTTTAACTATGGTTTTCGTCAGTTTGGGGTCTTCCAGTTGATCACAAATAGCCACCCTTAATCCGGCTTTTACCAATTTGGGCAAATAGGTATCTATGGCATGATGCGGAAATCCGGCAAGTTCAATGTATGTGGCAGAACCATTCGCCCTACGGGTGAGAACAATTCCCAAAATAGCCGACGTTTTAATAGCATCTTCTCCAAAGGTTTCGTAAAAATCCCCTACCCTGAAAAGCAATAAGGCATCAGGATATTTGGCTTTAATAGAAGCATATTGCTTCATCAAAGGGGTTTCGGATGAAGTGGTTGAAATTGTTTTTGTCATAGCAAGCCAGTGAGCAAAAATACGTCTTATTCTTAATTTTACACAATATAAATCCCTGCTTTTTAAACTTTGCCTATTTTTGTAACCTAAATAAAGGTATGAGGAAAATATTAAACGAAGAACTGGGTAGGCTAAATCCTGAAGAATATCCATTGGTTAAAAAGACCAATATCGCTCTGGTGCTCGATAATATTCGAAGTTTGAACAACATTGGTTCTATTTTCCGCACCTCTGATGCCTTTCGGATTGGGCATGTCTATTTATGCGGTATCACAGCTACACCTCCCCATCGTGAAATTCAAAAAACAGCCTTGGGCGCCACTGAAACCGTAGATTGGTCGCATCACAGCCACACTGCTGACTTGCTATTGGAACTCAAAAACCAAGGGTACACCATTGTTATTGTAGAGCAAACCGATGATGCTGTGATGTTGCATGACTTTGTTCCGGAACCCGGTCAGAAAATTGCTTTAGTTTTTGGTAATGAAATCAATGGGGTGGATGAAAACTTACTTCCCTTAGCCGACTTTGCCATTGAAATTCCGCAATACGGCACTAAGCATTCGGTAAATGTGGCTATCAGTGTGGGCATTTTGGTTTGGCACGTATTCCATTTTGGTAAATATCAACAATTTATATAAACCCCATTGATTTATCCAGCCCATTTCGAAGATAAGATTGGTTTTACCCAAATCAGGGGGATGCTGAAGCAAAAATGCACCAGCCATCAGGGTAAAACCCAGGTAGAAAACATGAACTTTTCTAGCAATCTGTTGGTGATTCAAGAACAGTTAAATTTGACTGATGAATTCCGAAAATTGTTGTTGTACGATAAAAACCTTCCTTCTTTGCAAATTGAGGATTGCTCAGAGGCATTGATGCAAATCCACCCCGAAGGGAGTTGGATTGACCAGGAAACTTTATTTGAACTCAAACTGAGTTACGAAACCATTTATGAGATGGTTACTTTTTTCCGGCAATTGGAACCGCAAAAGTATCCTTTGATGTGCAAATTGTTGAACGAAGTTAATTTCCATGATGAAATTTTCAGAGAAATTCAACGCATTATGGATGAAAAAGGAGACATTAAATCTAACGCATCCAGCGAGTTAGCAGAAATTCGCAAACACATTCGAAGCAAACAAGGGCAAGTAGAAGGTAGAATCAACACCCTATTAAAGCAATTTAAAAAAGAAGGCCTTGCTTCTGATGATATTGAACTTACCATTAGAAACTCCAGAATGGTGATTCCGGTTTCTGCCTCCAATAAAAGAAAAATCAAGGGTTTTATTCACGATGAATCGGCTACAGGCCAAACGGTGTATATTGAACCTGCCGAAATTTTCGAGTTGAATAATGAGGTACTGGAGTTAGAAAAGGCAGAAAAAAGGGAAATCATAAAAATTTTGATTCGTTTCACTGCTTTGATTCGTCCCCATGTGATGGATTTGCTGGAAAGTTTTACTTGGATTGGAAAAATAGATTTCAATAAAGCCAAAGCGAATGTTGCTATTGAAACCCTTTCGTTTAAGCCCTTCATTTCTCCTAAACCCATGATTGAGTGGATTCAAGCACGACATCCTTTACTCTATTTGACACTAAAAAAACAAGGCAAGGAAATCGTTCCTTATCATTTAACCTTACATACCGAAAACCGCATTTTACTCATTTCCGGTCCCAATGCCGGGGGTAAATCCGTTTGTATGATTTCGGTGGGTCTGATACAATACATGCTTCAATGCGGACTGTTGATCCCGGTATTAGAACATTCCCAAGCCGGTATTTTCTCGAAAATCATGCTGGACATGGGTGATGAACAATCTATTGACAATGATTTAAGTACCTATAGTTCCCACTTAAAAAACATGAAATTCATGTTAAGTGAAGCGGATGCTGAAACCTTGTTTTTAATTGATGAGTTGGGTTCGGGTACTGAACCCCAAGCCGGAGCGGCCATTGCTGAAGTGGTATTGGAACAGTTGAATTCTCATCAGGCTTTTGGAGTGGTCACCACCCATTTTGCCAATTTAAAAAAGATGGCCGGACAAACTCCCGGTATCATGAATGGCGCTATGCTATTTGATATGGAAAAAATACAGCCTTTATATACTTTGCGAACCGGTAAACCTGGAAGTTCCTTTAGTTTTGAGATTGCCCGACGTATGGGATTGGATAAAAACTTAATCGGCATTGCCGAACAAAAAACGGGAGTTTCGCAACTTAATTACGAAAAAGAACTCCAACAGTTGGATATAGAGAAAACTTTACTTGCCCAAGAAAAACAGCAAGTTGCCATGGCAGATGGCTTTCTTTCGGAAATGATTGATAAATATAATGGGTTGCAGGTAGACTTGCAAAGCAAAAAAGCTGAATTTCTGAAAAATGCGCGGCTCCAGGCTTTGCAAATTGTTTCGGATGCTAACAAATTGATAGAAAATAGCATACAAAGCATTAAAGAATCTAAAGCGGATCCTCAGGAAGTAAAAAAAGTGCGCACTGAGCTGAAACAAAATAAAGAGCGGATTGAAGTGGCCTTAGAAGCTGCCGCTGAAGAATTAGACATGCCTATTGAACCCACTGAGAAACCCAATCTAAACGATACCCTTGAAGTAGGTGATTTGGTAAAGATTATTGGACAACAAACTACAGGGGAAGTATCAGAAATTCGTGGGAATAGGGTATTTATCACCAACCAGGTGCTTAAATTAGCCGTTCCCATAGAAAAAGTTGAGAAGATTCAGTCTTATCAAAATTTACCCAAAGCCAAAGAAAACAGAAAAAGATACGGTTCTATAATCGACGAAATATCATCCAAGCAAGCTACTTTTAAAACCAATATTGATGTAAGGGGCATGAAAGCGGAAGCTGCCATTACTGAAATTCAGCTTTTTATAGACGATGCCATTTTGTTAAACGCAGGGGAAGTAAGGATATTACATGGAAAAGGGACCGGGGTTCTCAGGAAAGTTTTAAGAGAATACCTAGGTACTGTAAAAGAAGTAAAATCATATACCGATGCTGCTTTGGAGCAAGGAGGACATGGGATAACGGTTGTGAGGTTTAGTTAAGTGATTTTTGACTGACTTTCCAATTACTCCCTATTATTAAATTTCATAAGCCACCATCCCTATTTTATTTTGAATCATTGGATGAAAAAATCCAAAATGGAGGTGTTATTTTAAAGTAAGTTTTGGTAATCCAATTCTTTTTAGTACTTCGTTAGCTTTTGCTACTTTTTCCGGAAATAAAACCTTTCCTTTATATTTTTCTAAAGAATTATCAATCACCACAATGGGGGTCTTTCTTTTATTTAATTCTTCTATTGTCATAATTTGATATTTTTTATTGTTTTTTTCGTTTGACTACATATCCATCAAAGACCTTGTCTTTTTCATAAGGGAGCCATTCATCTCCAAGTTCACCATAAATATGAAATTCATTTTGAACTTCATCAAAATATTTATTAATTCCCATTCTGTATAGTCGAGTCCGAGAATTTGTACTTCCTGTTGCGTATACCCATGTGTCTGGATATTTATCTGTAAAGGCAAGAACCGCTGAAACCACTGTTGCTAAAACCTTCTCTGTATCGTTGTTATTTGAAACAATTTTATCATCAATCTTTCCTGTCTCTTCATTTTTATCTCCAAACGCCAAATTAAAAAAATCTTTTAAGTTCTTTTCAGAGAATTCTATCAATTTTGTAATCTTGTCTTTTGACCCTTCACTCTCAAACTCAAAAATAGTTAAATCCTGCACTGCCTTTAAAGGATATTTAGGTTGTTTCTTGGTTTTAGCTATAATCTAACAAAGTTATAAAAAAACAATTTCACACACAAATCTAATTGACGTTAGGTATAACGCATCGGTTATCTTTTGTTCTACTTATGCTTAAATCGGGTCACATAAATATTCTGGGGACTAAGCAAAAAGTTTATGAAGTCGAAAGAGGAAAAATTCAGTATCAACGACCCCTCTTAAATTTGCTCTGAATAGCTTAATTT
>CAZJBB010000186.1:0-6745 GCA_964543995.1 uncultured Bacteroidales bacterium | reverse complement strand
GGCTCTGCACACTCTTTCCCTACACGACGCTCTTCCGATCTCTGAATCATCCAATCCATAGTAGCATTCCCATCATGCACTTCACCAATTTTATAATTTTTGCCGGTATAATATAGTATACGCTCCGTTGATGTGGTTTTTCCCGCATCAATGTGAGCCATAATTCCTATATTTCTTGTGTTCTGTAACATTTTATTTGTACCGGTCTTTTTTCAATTAATTAGAAACGAAAATGTGAGAATGCTTTATTGGCTTCGGCCATACGGTGCATATCTTCTTTACGTTTGAATGCGCCACCTTCTTCTTTAAAAGCAGCCATGATTTCTGAAGCCAATTTTTGCGCCATTGATTTTTCATGACGATTGCGTGCATACTTAATCATGCTCTTCATTGCTAAAGACATTTTTCTGTCGGCACGAATTTCAGATGGAATTTGAAATGTTGCTCCTCCAATACGACGACTTCTAACCTCAACGGCAGGAGTTACATTGGACAATGCTTTTTTAAACACTTCTAAACCATCTTCTTTTAATTTTTCACCTACAATCTTCAATGCATCGTACATGATATTATAAGCTACATTTTTCTTTCCTTGGAGCATAATGTTATTTACAAACTTGGTAACAATAACATCATTGAACTTAGGGTCAGGTAAAATAATTCTTTTTTTAGGTGTTGTTTTCCTCATAATGACAAGATTGTAATTTTATTTCTTGGCTTTTGGTTTTTTGGTACCGTATTTCGAACGTCTTTGATTTCTGCCTTCTACTCCTGAAGTATCCAGAGCACCACGTATGATGTGATATCTCACACCCGGAAGGTCTTTCACCCTGCCCCCACGAATCATTACTATGGAGTGTTCTTGTAAATTATGTCCTTCACCAGGAATGTATGCATTTACTTCTTTACCGTTGGTGAGTCTAACCCTTGCAACTTTTCTCATCGCTGAGTTCGGTTTTTTTGGAGTAGTGGTATAAACTCTAACACAAACACCACGGCGCTGTGGGCAAGAATCCAATGCCGGAGACTTGCTTTTAAATGTCAATTTCTTTCGTCCCTTGCGAACTAACTGTTGTATAGTTGGCATATAATTGAATTTGTTGTTATTATAATATTATTATTTGGCCTATTTTTTGGGACTGCAAAGGTATAAATATTTTTGAACAACAAATAGTTTATAAATATTTTTTTTTAAAAATGTATTCAACCTCAGCTCTTTTTGCCCAAAAAGGGAAAATATTTCCTTCTAACTAATTGAAATAATTCAATTTAGTATTTATACAAAGGAAGGAATAATATTTTAAATTACCTCAATAAATTTCAATAATTTTGCACTTTCATTATATTTTTACCACTTGGACAAAATTTTATCTCAATTAAACGAGCCTCAAAAGCTTGCGGTTACTCAAACTGAAGGCCCTGTAATGGTCATTGCAGGTGCCGGTTCTGGGAAAACACGCGTACTCACTTATAGGGTGGCATTCCTTTTACACAAAGGCGTTGACCCCTTTCATGTGCTGGCTTTAACCTTTACCAATAAAGCCGCTTTTGAAATGAAAGAGCGAATTATCCAACTCATTGGCGGCAGCGAAGCTAGAAATGTTTGGATGGGAACTTTTCACTCCATCTTTTCCAGAATTCTTCGTGCTGAATCCGACAAACTGGGTTACAGTTTCAATTTCACCATTTACGATAAAGATGACTCCAAAAGTGTGATGCGTAATATATTAAAGGAGCAAAACATCGATAACAAAGCATATAACCCTGATTTTGTGCTACATCGTATTTCGCAAGCCAAATCGAATTTGATATCAGCTCCTGAATATTTGAATAACATTGAAATTCAATCGCAAGACAAAGCCATTAACAAACCTTTAATAGGAACTTTATACAATTTATATGTAGAACGTTGCAAACGTTCCGATGCCATGGATTTCGATGACTTGATATACAATACCAATCTTTTGTTTCGCGATTTCCCTGAAGCATTGCTGCGATATCAGCATAAGTTCAAATACATTTTGGTGGATGAGTACCAAGATACCAATTATGCCCAATACCTTATTATTAAGAAATTGGCAGCCGCCCACGAAAATATATGTGTGGTTGGAGATGATGCGCAAAGTATTTATGCTTTCCGTGGCGCCAATATTCAGAATATCCTGAATTTCAAAAAGGATTATCCGGATTTGATGACCTACAAACTTGAACAAAATTATCGTTCTACCCAAAACATTGTTCACGCAGCCAACAGCATTATTGCTAAAAACAAGCAACAAATTGACAAAAGCATTTGGACAGAAAACGAAGAAGGACAAAAAGTCACGGTAATCAGGACGGCCTCGGACGCCGAAGAAGGTTCTATTGTGGCCAATTCCATATTCGAGTCGAAAATGAATTACCAACTGCAAAACGATGCTTTTGCCATTTTATACCGAACCAATGCCCAATCGCGTGCTTTTGAGGAGGCTCTCCGAAGACTAAGCATTCCCTATCGAATTTATGGTGGACTGTCGTTTTACAAAAGAAAAGAAATCAAAGATGTATTGGCCTATTTTCGCCTGACCGTCAATAATTATGATGAAGAAGCCCTTTTCAGAGTCATTAATTACCCCATCAGAGGCATTGGTAAAACCACACAAGAAAAATTGGTAGTGGAAGCCAATCAATCGGATGTGAAAGTCTGGGATTTAATGCAAGATCCTCAACGCCTGCAAAAAGCCATTGGAGCCGCTACTGCTGTTAAAGTCGACGAATTTATCACCAAAATAAAAAGCTATCAGGTATTTCTGAAAACCAAAAATGCTTTTGACTTGGCGAAACACATTGTAAACACTTCCGGGATTTTTAAAGATTTGAATGATGACAAAACCCCCGAAGGCATCAGCCGATTGGAAAATATCGAAGAAATGCTGAATGCCATCAAAGATTTTATCGAAATTGAAGTGAATATTGAAACCGGTGAAACCCATAACAGCATACGTACCTTAGATGAATATATGCAGGAAATCGCCCTGTATTCCAATGACGACAAAGAGGACGACGACACACGCAAAGTTTCATTAATGACTATTCATGCGGCAAAAGGATTGGAGTTTCCTTACGTCTATATAGTAGGAGTGGAAGAAAACTTATTCCCATCCATACAAACGGTGAATTCTCGAACCGAATTAGAAGAAGAAAGAAGATTGTTTTATGTGGCACTTACCCGTTCACAAAAAAAAGCCTTTATTACCTATGCCGAAAATCGATACCGTTGGGGAAATTTGAATTTTTGTGAACCCAGTCGTTTTATTGATGAAATTGACCCGGAGTATGTTGAATATATTGGGAAGCCCAACAACTTCAATAAAGATTGGGATGCCATGCCTACGATAAAGAAAGAGTTTAAGACGCCCTCGTCTGTCGTTAAAACTTCGCCTGCACCGGAGAAGTTAAAAAAATTAAACACCATATTAAGTAATTCGGGGAGTGCACAAGGTAATGATGGGGACGAAGATGCGTTTCAAACGGGGATGGAAGTGGAACATCAGAAATTTGGCTTAGGTAAAGTGCTTCAAATTGAAGGCAATGGGCCCAACAAAAAAGCCACCGTTTTTTTCAATAGCGTTGGACAAAAACAATTATTGCTTAAATTTGCCAAGCTTAAAATCGTATCATAATCAGACGCATTACTTTGATTCTTGCGATTGATTCAAATCAACAAATACATCTTTATGAAATATAATACCACCCGAAGTCATTTGGTAATTCCTGAATACGGAAGGAATATTCAAAATATGATTGAATATGCAATTACGATTGAGGATAGAGACACCAGAAATCGTTTGGCATTTGTAATCGTTAATATTATGGGACAATTAAACCCCCATTTACGAGAAGCGGCAAATTATAAACAAAAACTTTGGGATCATTTATTTATTATCTCCGATTTTAAATTGGATGTGGATTCTCCCTACACCAAACCTTCTCCTGAAATCTTGACCAATAAACCGGTGAAGCCTTCTTATCCGAATGAAAGCATCAAGTTTAAACCTTATGGCAAGAACATCGAAAACATCATCAAAAAAGCCATTGAATTAGAAGAAGGCCCCGAAAAAGAATTGCTTACCCAAACCATTGCCAATCAGCTTAAAAAATCCTATTTGAGCTGGAACCGTGACTCCGTAAACGACGATTTAATTATACAACACTTAAGTACCTTATCAGGAAATAACTTAAAGTTGAGCGAAGAGTTTAAATTGGAAGCCACCAGTGATATTATATTCCGTAACGGGCAAAACAATATTAAAAGAAAGCCCATGAAACCTTTCATTAAAAAGAAGAAAAACAACAATTTCAACCCCGGACGATAATCCATGGATTCCTTTGAAATTATAGGTGGCACCCGACTGAAGGGGGAAATTATTCCGCAAGGAGCAAAGAATGAAGCTTTGCAAGTAATTTGTGCTTGCTTGCTCACCGATCAAGAGGTGATTATTAAAAACATACCCGAAATCAGAGACATCCAAAAGTTGATGGAACTGATGGAAGTTTTAGGCGTAAAGATTCAAAGAATAAACACCGATACCTATTCTTTTAACGCCGGAAGTGTTGATATCAACCGATTAGAAACTGCCGAATTTAAACAGCTTTCTACCAACCTCAGAGGCTCCGTTATGGTGGTAGGACCTTTATTGGCTAAATTTGGGAAAGCCAGCATTCCTAAACCCGGAGGAGATAAAATTGGCCGACGCCGATTGGACACCCACTTTATTGGTTTACAAAACTTGGGTGCGAATTTCAATTTTTCAGCAGGATCAAATTTTTATACCGTTACGGCTCCCCACTTACAAGGCGCCTCCATGTTGCTCGAAGAAGCTTCGGTAACCGGAACCGCCAACATAGTGATGGCAGCCGTATTGGCAAAAGGCAAAACCATTATCTACAATGCGGCATGCGAACCATATATTCAGCAGCTTTGTAAAATGCTGAATTCCATGGGGGCAAACATCAGCGGTGTGGGCTCTAACCTCTTGTCTATTGAAGGGGTAACTTCTCTGCATGGTTGCACACATCAATTGCTGCCTGATATGATAGAAATCGGGAGCTTCATCGGTTTGGCTGCCATGACCCAATCAGAAATTACCATTAAAAATGTGGCTTACGATGAATTGGGCATCATTCCTTTGGTTTTTAAGCGACTGGGCATACATTTTGAAAGAAAAGGCGATGACATCTTTATTCCTACTCAAGAATCCTACGAAATAGAAACCTTTATCGATGGTTCCATCTTAACGGTTTCCGATGCAATATGGCCCGGCTTTACCCCCGATTTGTTAAGCGTGATTTTGGTGATTGCAACTCAAGCCAAAGGCAGTGTACTCATCCACCAAAAAATGTTCGAAAGCCGTTTGTTTTTCGTTGATAAATTAATCGATATGGGAGCGCAAATCATTCTTTGCGATCCCCACCGTGCTACCGTAATTGGCATGAACCGCCAATTCCCCCTCCGTGGCATAGAAATGGTTTCTCCCGATATTCGTGCCGGAGTATCTTTGCTTATTGCCGCTTTATCGGCCGAAGGTAAAAGCATCATCCATAACATAGAGCAAATCGACCGTGGATACCAGCATATCGAAACCCGCTTACAACAAATTGGCGCAAAAATTGTTAGAATCTAATCCCAATGTTAAACATAAAACATCCTAAAATGGAAAAAGTAATTTTAAGTTCCCTCCTAATTTTATTTGTTACAGCTACGGTAATAAGTTCCCAACCATTAAAAACCAAGAAAAAACCAACGGCTAAAGCTACGGAAACATCCAAAGCTGCGGAAGGTATCGAAATTGGAAACAAAGCCCCTGAACTGAATTTCAATTCAACAAAAGGTACGCCCATTAAACTTTCGTCTTTTAAAGGCTATATCGTCTTGGTTGACTTTTGGGCATCCTGGTGCGGTCCTTGCCGTAGAGAAAACCCAACCGTAGTAGCTGCCTACAAAGCGTATAAAGACAAAAAATTTGCGAATGCTAAGGGCTTTGTCATTTACAGCGTATCTCTCGACAATAATAAAGATGCCTGGATAAATGCCATTTCCAAAGACGGATTGATTTGGGAAAACCACGTAAGCGATTTAAAAGGCTGGCAATCGGAAGCGGCTAAACCTTATAAAGTAAACTCCATTCCTGCTAATTTCCTTTTAGACAAAGACGGCATTATCTTAGCCAAAAACCTCAGAGGCGAAGCTTTGGCAGGAGAATTAGACAAATTGATCAAGAAGTAGAAAATTATTTCTGACAACAATATCTTCTGCAGGAAGCAGAAAAGAACAAATACAGGGCGTAGGTTTTTCTTACGTCCTTTTTATTTGAGTGCATTTGTAACCCTCTGGCTAACACCAAAAACTTACTTGTTTTCTGATTTCATTCATAAACTCAAAAGTATTATCTCCATATAGCTCCTTTATGTTGCTCGGTTTTAAATTAATTGGAACACGGATAACGCAGATGCTTCGCAACACAGATAAAACGGATTATTTTTCAGCGATTATCAGCGTTTGTAAATCAGCGTCATCTGCGTTCCATATTCTTCATCTTATTTTTTTTCTCGAATTCTCAAATGATGAACGTAATTCTAAACCAAGTATCAGCTACGCTTTCCTTCATAATCATTCGTATACTTTGATTGGTACTTCTAACTTATTTCCTTATAACTTCACTCAAAATCCAAAAGCAATTTCTCAAATAACTCCTTTATGTTGCTT
>CAZJBB010000185.1:0-6812 GCA_964543995.1 uncultured Bacteroidales bacterium | reverse complement strand
CTTAGAAAAGGAAGCGACCATGAATTTCAATCTTCGGTATCCTTAAGTTTTATTGGAACAGAAATTTCACTCGAAGGACCCTTATATAAAAAGCGGGAATCTTCTTTTTTAATCAATTATCGGTATTCCAGCTTTGCACTTTTAGAACAAGCCGGAATTCATGTATCAGATGAAACCATCATCCCGAAATTCCAAGACTTATCCTTTAACGTAAGTTTGCCTTCCAGTAAATTAGGACATACTACCATTTTTGGAGTTTGGGGACAAAGCAGTTCAGGGATTAAAGCGAATCAGGACTCACTGTTTTTGGCTGACAAAGCGAATCGATACGAAGAGTTTGATCAAGGCAATGTATGGATTGCCGGAATTACGAATTCCATGCTTTCTAAAAATAACAAAACTTCGTTTAAAACATTGATTGCCCTTATGGGAGAAAACAACTCCATGACCAACGATACCATGGACTTTAAGTTTATCAACCATAGAATTTACGATGAAGATTTAAAGTACGCAAACTTCCGGATATCCTTTACCCTCAATCATAAATTTAACGCAAAACACACCTTACGCTCCGGAATTATTTTAAGTGATGAGTTTTATCATCTAAATTCCTCAGGTTACGATTTCGAAGCTCAAAAAAACAGAACCATTTTTAATAATACCGGAAATGTATATGTATTTCAAGGTTTTCTTGAATGGAAATACCGTATTTCGGACAAAATTACGCTAAACACTGGCTTACATTTCTTAGAGTTTTTTCTTAATCATGATAATTCAATCGAACCTCGTTTAGGTCTTACCTGGCAACTCAGTCCCAACCATGCTTTGAGCTTAGGCATGGGGTTGCATTCACGCATTGAGCCTATTTCGGTTTACCTTTCCAATATCTCTACCAATAATACTGCAAGTAATCAAGCCAATAGGGATATTGGGCTTTCCAAATCTTTTCATACCGTGTTAGGATATGATGTATCCTTTACCGAAGATATTCATTTAAAACTGGAAGCGTATTATCAATATTTATTTAACATACCGATTGGAATGGACACCGCTAATAATCAATTTTCTTTACTCAATTTAAGGTATGGAATCATCACCATTCCACTAACGAATAAAGGAAGCGGGAAAAATTACGGTTTGGATGTTACCTTCGAACATTATTTCACCAAGTCCTTTTATTATATGATTTCGGGTTCTATTTACGATTCCAAATACATTCCTTTGGATGGTAAGGAGTACAATACTACTTTTAACGGGCATTACGTTGTAAATGCTTTGGTAGGAAAAGAATGGACTTACGGAAAATCCAAAAACACCATTTTGGGTGTGAACTCGAGAATACTCTACCGAGGAGGCATGCGTTACCAAGGCATAGATCTAAATGCTTCCAAGACAGAAGGAAAGGCTGTGTACTATAATAACGAAAACTATACGTTAATTACGCCTGACGTTTTCAATTTAGATATTGGCATGAATTACAAAAGGATACGAAAGAAATATTCTTGGATCTTTTCTATTGACATCACCAATCTCACCAACCAAAAAAGCATCATTGGCATGAAATACAATGCCTATTCAAACAGCATTAAATACGATTACGACTTTTTTATTCTGCCATTGTTAAGCTTGAAAGTCAATTTCTAATCCTATTATCCTTCCTTGGCTTAACAAATTTTATGAAGCGGTGAAAGCTAATTTTCATACATTTGCACACTTAAAATAAAAAGAATCATGTTAACAGAATCGGAAAAGTTTACCGGCGAAGGCTTAACTTATGATGATGTACTGCTGGTTCCTTCCTATAGCGAAATTCTACCTCGCGACGTAAGCATCGCTTCGAAATTCACCCGTAACATTCAAATCAATATCCCTATTGTTTCGGCAGCTATGGACACGGTTACCGAATCGAGCATGGCCATTGCCATGGCACAAGAAGGAGGCATTGGGGTATTGCACAAAAACATGAGTATTGACAGTCAAGCCAATGAAGTGCGTAAAGTAAAACGGGCAGAGAATGGCATGATCGTCGACCCGGTGACCATTATTGCTACTGCTTCTGTGCAAGATGCACTTGACCTCATGAAAGAGCATAAAATCGGGGGCATTCCGGTGGTAGATAAAAAAAATGAATTGGTAGGAATTGTTACTAACAGAGATTTGCGTTTCGAGCGCAACTTAGTGCGTCCCATCAGTGAAGTTATGACAAAAGAAGTGGTTACCACTACTGAATTCACTGATTTCGAGAAAGCCGCTGACATCCTTCAGCAATATCGCATTGAAAAACTGCCGGTAGTGGATAAAAACAAGAAGCTCATTGGATTAATAACTTATAAGGACATCATAAAAATCAAATCTCGTCCAAATTCATGTAAGGATACCCGTGGCCGTTTAAGAGTGGCTGCCGCAGTGGGTATTGCTGCGGATACCTTTGTAAGGGTGGACGCATTGGTTGCCATGGGAGTTGATGCCATTGTGGTGGATACCGCTCATGGACATTCGAAAGGCGTAATCAGTATTGTTAAAGAGATAAAAAAGAAATATCCTGAAATTGATTTGGTGGTGGGAAACATTGCTACAGCTGAAGCCGCAATGGCACTTGCTAAGGCAGGGGCAGATGCTGTTAAAGTTGGAATTGGACCCGGTTCTATTTGCACCACAAGAATCATTGCCGGAATCGGAGTCCCCCAATTGACTGCCATCTGGGATGTATCTAAAGCCCTCAAAGGGAAAAACATCCCCATTATTGCTGACGGGGGTATTCGCTATACCGGAGATATAGTGAAAGCACTTGCCGGAGGAGCCCATTCCATCATGGCGGGTTCTTTATTTGCCGGAGTAGATGAATCACCGGGAGAAACCATCATTTTTGAAGGCAGGAAATATAAAACCTATAGAGGAATGGGATCCATTGAAGCCATGCAATTGGGTTCCAAAGACCGCTATTTCCAAGATACGGAAGACGATTTCAAAAAATTGGTTCCGGAAGGAATTGTTGGAAGAGTTCCTTATAAAGGCTCCTTGTCCGAAGTCATTCATCAAATGGCCGGAGGTTTAAGAGCCGGGATGGGATATACGGGTTCTCCAAATATTGAGGAATTACAAAAAGCAAAATTTATTAAAATTACCCAAGCCGGTGTGGTTGAAAGCCACCCCCACGATATTACCATTACCCGAGAAGCTCCAAATTACAGTAGATAACTTAAACACATAAAATTTAAATCATTGACGTATATGAAACTGACCTTTAGAAATCTTATTACCGCTTTTTTGATTGCATGTTCTTTACCGATTTTTTCACAAAACAACGACCCTATCATTTTAACCGTGGGTAACGAGAATGTAAAAAAATCTGAGTTTATCAATATTTACAAGAAAAACAATCAATCTACCACTACCGATATAAAGTCATTAGAGGAATATATGGAATTGTTTATCAACTTTAAATTAAAAGTTAAAGAAGCAGAGGAACTAGGACTTGATACTTTGACTTCTTTTAAAAATGAACTGGAAGGGTATCGTAAACAATTGGCTCAGCCTTATTTAGTGGATAGAGAAGTGAGTGATGCCCTTATACAAGAAGGGTATAATAGAATGAAATATGATATTCGGGCAAGTCACATTATTGTGGGATTGAAACCCAATCCTAGCCCAGAAGACACACTTGCGGCTTGGAAAAAAATTAACGATATCCGCAAAAGGGTATTATCCGGAGAAGATTTTAAAAAGGTGGCTTCTGAGGTTTCCGATGACCCTTCAGCAAAAGATCAAGCAGCCACTGAAAATCGTCCATTCGTGAAAGGGAATGGAGGAGACTTAGGGTATTTTACGGCATTCGATATGGTATATCCCTTTGAATGTGCAGCTTATGAAAATAAAATTGGCGAAATTTCAAATCCATTCCGCACGGATTATGGATATCACATTCTTAAAGTTACGGAGAAAAAGAATGCCATGGGTAAGATTCAGGTGGCACACATATTAATTCTTGTCCCTGCTGATTCAACGGAAAGCTATTCCAATAAAATGAAATCTCGTATAGACTCTGCGTATAGCAAAATTAAAAATGGAAGTAAGTGGGAAGACATTGTAACTGAATATTCCGACGACAAAGGTTCTTCAGCAAAAGGCGGAACTTTACCTTGGTTTGGTGTAAATAGAATGGTACCGGACTTCATCAACGCTATTTCCACCTTAAAAAACAAAGGCGATATTTCTATGCCATTTAAAACTCAATATGGTTGGCACATCATCAAACTTATTGACCAAAAACCCATTGGATCATTCGACGACGTAAAATCGGATCTCAAAGTAAAAATCACTCGTGATCAACGCTCTAACCTTTCCAAAGAGTCTTTAATTGCCAAGGTTAAATCCGATGCTCCTTATGTTGAAGTAGTTAAAGCAAAAGAAGCATTTTATAAAGTGCTGACCGACAGCTTTTATGTTAACAAATGGAAACTGGAAGAAGCTGCAGGATTGAATGGAAGTTTATTTTCAGTTGGAGCCAAAGTGTATACCCAAAACGATTTCGCGAATTACTTATATAAAAATCAAGGGAAAAAAGGTGAAACGATTAAGGAATGTGTAGATTATTCTTACAAAACCTATGTTGATGACGCTTGTATTGCTTATGAAGACAACCATCTTTCCGATAAATATCCTGAATTTAAGGCCCTTATGAAAGAGTATAGAGAAGGCATCTTGTTGTTTGATTTGACAGATCAAAAAGTTTGGTCTAAAGCCATTAAAGATAGCGTTGGTCTACTCAATTTCTATGAAAAAAACAAAACACAATACATGTGGCCTGAACGAGTAGATGCTTCCATGTACACTTGTGCGAACGAAAATGTAGCTGCCAAAACCAGGAAATTGGCCGAAAAGTCGCTTAAGAAAGACCTCTCCGACAAAGAAATTACCGATAAAATAAATAAAGACAATGCCAAAAACTTAAAGGTAGTATCCGGTAAATATGCAAAAGGGGACAATGCAATCATTGATAAATTAGAGTGGAAAGTTGGCGTTACAGAAAGTGTAAAAAAAGACAGCATGATCACTTTCATTACCATACATAAGGTTTTGGCTCCTGAAACAAAAACCTTGACTGATGCAAAAGGATTGATCACTGCTGATTATCAGAATTTCTTGGAAAAAGAATGGATTGCTAGCTTACGCTCAAAATACAAAGCTGTTGTAAATAAAGACGTTCTGAACTCAATTAAATAATATCCTCCCTGAAATACTTCCATACTTATATTATTCTCTTCCTCTTTTTCTTTGCTTTTGCATGTTCCTCCAAGAAATCGAACGACGTAATTGCGAAAGTAAATAGCAACTATCTATACAGGAGTGATGTGGAAGGATTAATCCCTCCGGGTACCGCTTCTGCCGATAGTATTTCTCTCATTAAAAATTACATTAGTTCTTGGGTTGAACAACAATTATTTTTAGATCAAGCGGAGAAAAAACTCACCAATGCAGAAATGGATTTTTCTAAACAAATAGAAGATTTCAAAAATTCATTAAGCATTTATGCGTTTGAGAAAAAAATACTGAACGAAAAGCTTGATACTACTGTTACTGACAAACAAATTGAAGAATATTATTCTAACCACCAAGATAACTTTGAGCTCAGGAGCAATATTGTGAAAGTAAACTTCGTTAAACTGATGCTCAATTCTCCGGCAAAAACAAAATCGAAAAACTTTTGCTGCAAAGCAAAACAAAACCACAAAAGGCTAATGCCGATAAATTTTTTAAGGAAAACGCGGTGAACTATTTTATTGATGATGAAACTTGGTTGTTGTTTGATGATATTTTGAAAGAAATTCCTATATCCAATTACAATAGAGAAGAATATTTAAAATCGCTACCAACCATAGAAACCCATGATTCGACTTTCGACTATATCGTTGTGATTAAGGATTTTAAATCAAAAGAAGGCACTTCCCCAATGAGTTTCGAGAAAGAAAACATAAAACAAATTCTTTTAAGCAAAAGAAAAACCGATATCATCAATAGTTACCGAAAACAACTTTATCAGCAAGCGGCTGAAAATCATAAAATTGAAATCTATTAATTCTTACCTAACATAATGAAATACTTCCATCAAACCATTTTGTGTTTTCTTTTATTCCTGGCTCCTTTGGCGCTTTTTTCTCAAGAAAAGATTGTCGATCAAATAGTTGCAGTTGTAGGGAACAACAATATTAAATTATCGGATATTGAAAACCAATATGTTCAATTCCGACTGCAAAACCCAACAGAAGGGGGAAAAAGTGTGAAATGTGAAATCTTGGAAAACCTCCTTTTCATGAAATTGCTATTAAACCAAGCTGAAATTGACAGTTTGGTGGTAAAGCCAGAAATGGTTGAAGACCGCATGAACAAAAACCTGAGGTATTTTATCAGCCAAATTGGCTCTAAAGAAAAACTGGAAGAATATTACCATAAAACCATCGTTGAAATTAAGGAAGAAATGTCGGAAATGATGCGTAAACAGCTTCTTTCGGAAATGATGCAAAACAAAATCACGGAAAAAATTACCATCACCCCGAGTGAAGTAAAACAGTTTTACAAAAACATCAACCCTGACAGTTTGCCCTTGGTTGAATCGGAATTTATGATTGGACAAATTGTGAAAAAGCCCATTATTACAGATGAATCGAAAAATTTGGCAAAAGAAAAGATTAACGGATTATTCGAGAGGGTTAAAAAAGGAGAGAATTTTGCTGCTTTGGCTACCCTATATTCCGATGATATAGAATCAAGATCGGAAGAGCACACGTCTGAACTCCAGTCACCTGAAGCTATCT
>CAZJBB010000184.1:0-6830 GCA_964543995.1 uncultured Bacteroidales bacterium | reverse complement strand
TCCTGACTTTGTATCTTTATTTATGGTTGTATATGAACTATATTTACCTGTAAATGGACTCAAGATTGGCTCATAAATAGCATAAGTGTTCTGTATTTCCTCAGAATACGTACCCAGATTATCAAAACTTGCATTAGCACGGAAAGTCAAACCCTTTGTTATTTGCTCCAAATCATAAATGATTCCGGTATTAAATTGAATACTACTTTGATAATTTTTAGAATAACCTGAATAATTTAGCTCACCAATAACATTCTTACCATAACTATTTTTTGAAATTAAAGTATTTCCTCCTAAAATATAATCATTATAAACGTGGGTTAATGGATCTGTAATAGTTGGATCTTCAAAAGAGCTAATAGGAATTAAAGGTAAATAATCATTTGGATGAAATGTAGAAGCCATCGTGAAATAATTGGTTCGTAAACCTGTAGAGTTATCAAAAACAAAGGCAGCATCAATATAGCTTTTGATATGACTATTGATTTTTACATCAACATTACCTCTGACTTTAAGACGGTCAGTGCCATTATTTTGTCCATTATTGGCTTTATAAAGAACGTCCTGATGCTCCCAGGATGCATTTGTATAATAAGTTGCGATCCCACTTCCTCCTCCAAACTCACCAACAATTTTTGTGCTATTATACATTGATTTTAAATATTCGCTACCATAATAATTAACATCCGGGTAACGATAAGGATTACTGCCATCATATTTTGCTATTTCGGTTGGGTCGTAATCTATTGATTTACCATCGTTGGTTCTGGCTTCATTATATAAAGTCATGTAATCTTTAGAATTCAGGTAATTAGGCATTCCAATAGGTTGTTTTATCCCTTTTTCAATACTCATTTTCATCAATTTTTTATTGGGAGTTCCTCGCTTAGTTTTAATAAGAATGACACCGTTTTTAGCTTCGCTACCATAGAGCATTGCAGAGTTGACATCTTTTAAAATAGTAATATCTTCAATTTCTTCAGGTATTAAATTAGATGCATTACGAGGCAATCCGTCCACAATAATTAATGCATCACCTATTCCAAGTAAATTTGCACCTCCTTTACTACCCGCTCCATAAGTATCAAGCATTTCTTGAAAACTCGTTAAATTATTATTTTTTAGTATATCATCTGAATTTAATTTTTCAACGTTTCCCACACTTAAACCCTTTTTTGTGTTCTTAAAACCCATGGATATAGCATCTTTACTCCCAAGAAGAAATGGACTTTCACTTAACACAATATTAAGTGTTTTGTTCAGAACTTTCACTGTTGATGAATTAAATCCATCAGCCTCAATTAGAATATCTGAATATAAATTTACCTTCATTGTAAACAAACCATCGGAATTAGTAGAAGTTTTAACAGCACCCTGATTTCCGAATAACTTAGCATTTTTAATTGGATTCCCAATAGAGTCCTTTACAATCCCTGAATAAGAAATTAAATCCCACTTTGAATTTGTATTCTGTGACCAAACCTTAGATGCTAATCCACCAAATACGAAAATAACAATCAGAATCGAATATTTAACTATTTTAATCATATAACTATTTTGTTAATATTTATAAATCATTCTGGAAAGTTTAAAATTACCAACCCGGATTTTGTTTCCATGAATTGCTAATTTGAATTTGTGCATCTAAAATTGGTAACCAAAAATGCTTCTTTTCAAAAGCTTTGGTTGCATATGATCTTACTTTAAAATAAGTATGATTTACATCCATATCTAACATGTCCATTCTTTTATATTCAGGTAGATCGCCAACATACCAACGACGTAAATCATACCATCTATGACTCTCAAATGCCAATTCAACAGCCCTTTCCCTTCGTATTGTTTCTCTCAATGCATTGTCATCGGCAAAAAAAGACTCCGGTAAAGGCAATGGCGTATTATCTGTTCTAAGAACTCTTGCCCTTACTGCTTTCACTATCTGTACTGCTGTAATATGACAATCTGATAATTCAGGATCTACAGATGCAGGCTCAATATTACAACCATAAGCTTCATTCAACGCCTCAGCATACATTAAATATACATCTCCCAAACGGATAATTGGTAAATTTTGATTTACAGCTGACCAATTAACAGTTCCACCATGGAGAGAATTGTCTCTGAATTTTCTCCATCCATATCCGGATTGAGATTTACCCGGTCCACCACGATCCACACCACCTAAATAAAATTGAGCAATAACACCTTTGTATAATAAATCACCATCATAAATAATATTCTTGTAAAACCGAGGATCTCTATTTGCAAATGGATTAGTCGAAGGTGTATTATATATGGCTGGATCAAAATTTGTTCCATCTTCCATACCAAAATATTCCACATAATTTTCAGTCGGGCCACATCCTGCATGTCCCCAACCACCCATAGTGTCGAACTCATCCCCAATCTTATAATTCATGTTTTGCACTAAGAAATGATTCAAAACTCCTTCTTTTCCGGTTCCGGGAATTGTGCCATTTTTTACAAAGAAATTATCAGAATAGTTAGACCAAGGTAAAAGATCATAAGTTGATCCTCCACCTATAGCAGATAGCTTTAATACTTCCCAAAAATACTTGACAGCTTTTTTACAATACTCTTTATTGTATGTATAATTACCTGTGGAAGATCCGTTCATCAACGGGCTTCCGGCATATAACATGACTTTACCAAGCAATGCATAGGCTGCACCCTTCGTAAACCGACCGGCATTAGTGCCTAAAGTAATTTTGCCTGTTTGTGTATCATCCCAATTTACCGGTAGCTTTTTAGCAGCTATCAACAAGTCTTTTTCTATACTATCCGATGACGCAGCATAACTTAATCGTGGATAATCTAATTTATCAGTAGGTGTAAAAATCTTTGTTATGTAAGGCATTCCACCCCACGCGCGAATAATATGAAAATGAAAATATCCTCTCAAAAATCGGGCTTGTCCTTCAATAAGATCTTTTTGTTCTTGTAAGGGTGCATCCTTGTAAGGGACAGTCATTTTATCTAAATTGGCCAAGGCTATATTTGCCTTGCGTATTCCCATCCAACCCCCATGCCAATATCCAACAGGTGTAATATTCCATTTTATGTCTGAGCCAAAAAGTCCACTTCCTCTTCCATAAAATATACATTCTTCCGATTTTTCCCATCCACGATAATCCCCAGTTATAGGTGATAAATAATTTAAAGTAGTATTCAACAAATCATCACCAAAGTTAAATATGTTAATGGTAAATGTCCTCGACGGATCTACCATACAATCCATACCGTCTTCTATAAAACCCTGATACTTATCAAATGATTTAAAAATATCATCCTCTGACATACCGGCTTCTGGAGATTTATCCAGATAATCCGTACAAGAAATGAATCCTAAACTTAAGGATAGAACAAATAAAAATGCGTTCAATATTTTTTTTATTTTTTTCATCACTGTATTCATTAAAAAGTAACTTTAAGTCTAAAATTTATTACTTTAATTGTTGGATATAAATCATTTGTTGAATTCGTAAATATATTAACTCCTGATTCTTTGTCTTCTGGAAGTTTTGACCAGAAAAACAAATTATTACCTGACAATGAAAGTTTTACTGTATTCATGTTTATTTTTTTTAACCAATTACTACTTAATGTGTAAGCTAATTCTATATTTTTGAGTCTTAAATAGGAACCATCCAATACATATCCGCGGTATCCTTTCATAGTACTATAACCACCACCACCTGCTCTACCTATTTGATAAAGTGCATCGGGATTACTTGGGGTCCAATAATCATTGACACCCGAATAACCTATCGGTTGTGATTGATTTGCTGAAAAATAGTAAATATTTATATAATCAATGTTCGCATTGTATACTCCATAAAATTGAACCATTAAACTGAAACCCTTATAATCAGCTCCTGTAGTAATATTATAGGTATTTTCCGGTAGATTTGTATATCCGTAACGAGCTTTATCTAAACTATTAATAATTCCATCTCCATTAAAATCAACATTTGAGTTATCTCCTGGTAATCTGCCAGAATTGCTTGCTTCAAAAGAAACACTTCCATACATATCATCCCAACTTGTTGTATATCCTGGTTGATTAATAAAAGTTGATGGCTGGCCTATCTTGAAACCCTCTGACTTTTGGTATGAGGGTTGAAAAGCAGGATTTTCAGCATCAATAATTTTATTTATTGCATGTGTTAAACTATAATTCAGCCAAAAATTTATACCTGACCATTCTTTTTTAAATTTCACTTCAAATTCAAAACCTTTATTTTGAACCTTGCCAACATTAGCAGCTACAGGAGCAGCTCCAAAATAGGCATATTCATTGTTTGCACGTTGGCTAGCAGACATAAAAACATTACTTCTATCGTCTTGAAAAATATCCAATGATCCAGAAATTAACCCATTTAATACAGAATAATCAATACCTAAATTTTGTTTTCTTGAAACTTCCCATTGCAAATCGGGGTTACCAATAACCAATTCTTTATATTGTAAATATGTTTTACCTACTGAGCCATTAGAAACACCACCAAAAGTTGTAATATTTCCATCAGTTCCCCATTGAGTATTATATGACCAACGTTCAGATACAAAGTTGTCGCTCCCCACAGTTCCAATAGAATAACGTAATTTTAATTTATCCAGCCAATCACTTTTTAGAAATTTTTCGTTAGAAAGCATCCAACCTAACCCCAATGAAGGGAAAAATCCAAAACGGTATTTTTCCGAAAATCTTTCAGAACCATTGTATGCTGCATTCGTTTCAAGAAAGTATCTATCATCATATCCATAAGTAATACGACCTACCCAATCTTCGCGATAATGTGGAAATTCACTTCCTGTAGTCGTTTCATCCCGACTAACAAGTGCTAAAGCACTTAAATTATGTTTATAAAGGGTTCGTGAATAATTAATCTGCCCTTGATAATGTAAAAGGCGACTGGTGCTACCTGTAGTGAAAGTTTCTGGATTAACAGATCCAGTACCCGGATAAAAGCTGTATTCGTTAACACCAGCGTCGGGCGAGTAAGTGATTTTTCCATCTCTATCAATATTTTTTGATAATAAAGTAGTTGGAGAAATTGTTTTAGTTGAATACATTTTATTATCATAAGATAATACACCTTGAAGAGATAATCCTTTGGTAATAAAACTTAAATCTTGTTGTAATTTAAAATCAGTAAATATCTGAGTATTGTAATTCTTCTGAACACCGGAAGTGCTACCATTGATTGCAGCTACCGGATTAACTTGACCCGGTTGCAAAGGATTATAACCAAATGCTCCTTCAGAAAAACGAACAGGAAATGAAGAAGGAGATAAGCCATAAAATGCTCCCCAGAATTCACTAAGTTGATATCCACTTTTTTCACCTAAAGAAGCTGCCAGATTTATTGAGAATAATGTAGTTTTACTTAAATTGAAATCAAGATTTGATCGGAAATTGTAACGTTTGAACCCAAACCCTGTTTTATAAGGCAATCCAACTTCCTGACCAGAATTTAATATATCATCATCTTTGAGAAAAGAAAGTGAATTAAAGTATTTTGCAAAAGTAGTACCACCCGAAATACTAAGATCATAATGCTGAGTCATTGCATACGGTTTAACGACTTCCTTAATCCAATTTACATTAGGATACATTTCAGATTCTTCAATACTGGCAGGATAACGATACTTATTTAATATACTTTGTGGAGTGTACCAACTCCAGCTACTGGGATTTGTAGCAATTTGTTTCTCAAGAATTTCATTTTGATAATTAAAATTATCATACGCATCCATTTTTTGGAGTGTTTTTGAAATAAATTTAAAGTCTGTACTTGATGAAAAAGTTATTTGAGCTTTACCTTCTTTACCCCGTTTAGTTGTTACAAGGATAACACCTTCAGCCCCTTTTACTCCAAAAACAGCGGTAGCTGAAGCATCTTTTAGAACAGAGATTGATTCAATTTGGCCAATATCAATATCAGTTAAGTTACGGTTAACACCATCAATCAATACGAGCGGATTAGATCCATTCCATGAAGATAACCCACGAATATTTATTCTTGTTTCATCTGCACCCGGCATACCTGTCACAGTGGTTGTTGTAACACCAGGCAAAAGACCTGAAAGTGCTTGAGAAACACTTGTAGAAACTCCTGTCCGTTCTAAATCGGATCCTTTGGTTTGTACTATAGCCCCTACGACACTTTGTTTCTTTTGAGATCCATATCCAACTACTACAACTTCATCTAAACCTTTTGGAATTTGTTCTAATGAAATTTTCATATCAGAGTTAATTCTTAACTCTTCTAATTTGGGCTCATACCCAATATAACTAATACGTAATTTTGCTTTTGAAGGAGCTTCAATAGAAAACTGACCATTTATATCTGTTACTGCTACAATTTTAGTTCCAGGAATCATTACGTTGGCTCCAATAACAGGGATTCCTTTTTCGTCTAGTACTACCCCAGTAACTTTCTTTAATTCATTTTTTTTTTGAACCGGTATTTCTTTTTCTTCCGATTTGCTAATAACAATGTGTCCGTCTTTAATTTTATATTCAACTTTCTGACCTTTGAATAATAAAGCTAACACCTCATCAATTGTTTTATTTACAACGTTTATGGTAACCTTTTGGGATACATTCAGGTCTTTTGCATCAAACCAATACGAGTAACCTCCTGTAGTTTTTAATACTTCTAAAGCTTCTTTTACAGTAACGTTATTGAGGTTTAACGTAATTTGTTTCTGTTGTGCAAAAAGAAATATAGAAGCAAAGAAAGCTCCGAATAAAATAAGCGTGAATTTCTTCATAGATATATAATTATGATTATAATCAACTA
>CAZJBB010000183.1:0-6838 GCA_964543995.1 uncultured Bacteroidales bacterium | reverse complement strand
GGTGCAAACATTGGTGGATTTGTAAAAGTTGCTGAAGCTATGTTAGCTCAAGGACTCGTATAATTCTTATTCACAATTATATAAAAAGCCTGCTCATTCATTTGGGCAGGCTTTTTTCTTGTTCACTCGCTTAGTTTGGGAAGTTATACCATTTCGAATTATAATATTGTCTTACAGCTTACCTTAAAATGCCGATGCAATAGATGTTTGGGTCAATCGAGCTTAGCGAAGATTGGACCATTACATATATGCAAACGGTATTATACCATTTTGAATTTTATAATCATCAATTGAATTATCTAAAATACCAATGCAATAGATGTTTAGTGCATTTGATCGAAGCGATATTGGACTCCTATTACATATATACAATCGGTATTGAAGTCAGTTATGGACGAATATTATTTCCCGGGAAATTCAGTAGTATTACCAATGGTCAATCTGGGTTCAAATAGTGAAAAATCATCTAAATCAGTATAACCACTACCGTTAAAGTCGGAAATGATAAAACCGGTGGTTCCTATAGTTAATTGTGGTTCAAAAAGAGAAAAATCATCAAGATCTACATATCCGTTTTGATCCAAATCGCCTAAACCTAAAGCAAATTTATTTGGCATCACTTGTACAAGGGAATTGGAGCCATAAGCTTGCAACATTCCTGTATTAAAACTATATTCCACAGGATGGGAATTAAATGAAACCGGAACGGCAGACCAAACCCCTAGGTGATTCCTGTTAGTAATTTTTATAAAGTAATTCCCATGATATAAAGGCGATAATTGGAAAGTTGCAACTCCGGAAGTATCCAAATCAATACCACTTACACTCACTCCCGTATATGTATATGGTGGATTCCCTTCATACAAGTCAACATGAATTCTATCAGCGATGCCTGCTCCCCATTTGGGTAGATTGGTATTTCCATCTATAGCCTCAAGCATTACATTGTTGCTTTTGTCAAATAATCCTTCTAATGTCAAATGCAAAATAATCGTTCTTATAGGCTCAACATCCGCATGAACACTCAGTCTTTCAACACTTTCGCATCCATTAATCACCTGCCCGGCAAAATAATAAGCTCCATTAATTAAGGAATCACTTAACGAAACGGGTGAAACTCCATTCATGCTGTTATACCAAAAAATATTGGTCCCATTCACATGCAAATCAGACACAGCACCTCCGGAATAAAAGACCTGCAGTGTATCTCCGGTAGGTGAAGGCGGGATTGGGTTTACAATTATCTCGGCATTTCCTGTCATGGTTTCGGTACAATAACAGCCATCAGTGGTAGTTTTCACCGTATATATACCCGAGGTTGGTTGATTCCCAAATGAAATGGCGGAACCCGTGCCCAAAACCGGAAGCCCGGCAGGAGCATTTCCATCTCTCCACAATTGATATTTAACACCGCTTTGTGAACCGCTTAAACCAATGGGTAAACCGGGTGTTCCCGAGCAATAACTCCCCCCTCCGGTAACCGTATAATAATTAGAAGGAATACACACGAAAGTAAATTCATCCGCTCCTATATCAGGATTGGAGGCATCCCTTGAGTTGTTGTCGATATCATAAGATAGCCCTGCAATGGGAGTTCCTTTATTATCAAAGGTGCAATTGGTATTTACATTCAAGTGAAGATTAGAAGAAGATATAAAATTCAAAGCGATGTTCATCGAATTGGCATCTGTAGAAGTAGCTGTTCTCCAATCGCTAATAGCTGATTTATTGCTATTTGCATAATTACCACAATAATTATTTGTTCCTGAAGAAATATATAACTCATTATAATCTGATGAGTTTATTGTTCCCGAAGTTGCATAAATACAATACCTGGAGGAAGTTATTCCCGCAGTAGAAGTGTTATAAAATATATTATTTTTGATATTGGCTGTTCCTCCCAAGATACTGAAAACTGCATTGGAAGGAGCCGCACCTGTAACTAAGGAAACCGTATTAAAATATACATTCACAGTTCCTGTGTAAGCGTTTTGATTAATCGAAATTCCTCGACAAATTATGGTAGCAGTGGGGTTAGTCATACCGTGAGAAAATCCCCAAATCATATTGTTAAATACAGTGGAAGTACATCCTGAGGGTTCATCAATTCTGATTCCGGTAGGTGTTGAACTGGCTGAAGTCCCGCTTACTTTAATATCATGAATTTTATTGTTATAAACTAAGGTACTCCCGGGACAATTCGAAAGAAAAACACCCCCTATATTTTTTGTTCCGGACATGGTAATATAACTAACTTCACTTCCGGAAACACGCACTCCACTTTGCACATCACATCGAATTCCCCAAGTAGCTCCACTCCCATTTCCTCCAATGCTATTTGCAGTTGCACCAATTTTACAAGAATCCACTACGCAGTTTGAATCGGGAATGCTAAAAGATTGAGCCAGCAACCAAATCCCGGTATAACTATTATCTATATTTACTTTATAATAGGTATTGAAAGAATTGGCTCCTAAAGCTGAAGTAACCGAGATAGAAGTATTCTGATAAATTCCAATTGAATTCGTATTGCTATTGCTTAAGGTAATCTGACAATTTTTTATGGTATTATGCTGTGCCCCTGCAGTGCCTGAAACATTTTGTAAATAATATCCATATTCAACATTTGTTCCCGAAGAAGCAACATCTATTCCATCAAAAGTAACATAACTAGAACCCAAAATAGCAATTGCAGCATCCGCAGTTCCAATAGTGCCCGATGCAGTTATTTTCGGATTTACACCTGAAACCGATTTTCTAAAAATGATAAAGTGATTACTATCAACAGTTGAAAGCGTGGTGATAGACAAACCTGTAACGGACTCAGTATATCCCGCATTAATATTAAAGATGACACCACCATTACCAACTCCATTGGTATTAATATCGGTTATTGCAGCAGAAATGCTTGAATAATCACCGGGAATTGAAAAAATACCGGTAATTGGTGTTGCCTTTAAACTCAACGTAAGGCTAAAGTTTACTAGAAGAAAGATGAATAGTTTTTTCATTATGATAATTTTAGTTTCGATATGCAAAATTAATCATATCGATGAAACCTCACAATATAAATGAAAAAATATTCAGAAAAGAAGGAATATTATACTGATAATTAGATTTTTATAATTCATAGCCTTGATATTTCAAAATCTACATCAAGGTGCTTTCAACATATATTTAGAAAAACAATTGAAAAGTTTAACCCAAATCAAAATAATCAGTCTCAAGACAATAATTAAAATTAGACTTCTATAATATATATGTAAACGGTATTACATATTATTCAGCTTAGATATCCT
This sequence comes from uncultured Bacteroidales bacterium, assembly GCA_964543995.1. Taxonomy (GTDB): domain Bacteria; phylum Bacteroidota; class Bacteroidia; order Bacteroidales; family CAIXTV01; genus CAIXTV01. The sequence goes on along the minus strand of CAZJBB010000183.1, from coordinate 3,539 downwards.
TTTTCCTGCCATAGGTCCGGGTTTAAGGGTTTGAATTTCGGTCAAATGTATAATTACAACGCCTTTAGGTTTAGGCATTCCTATTTTAGCGGCCATTTCACATGACTTCTCATACAACTCACCACTTTCTTGGAGTTCAGGTTTACCAAGAAAACGGTATCCATCAATGATTTCTCTATTTACCACCGAAATAGTGACTGCTGATCCCCTTTTAATGTTTTCATAAGTAGCCCCACCGGTACCTTCAGTGAAAAATAATTGTGTATCAGACAAAACGCGGGTAGATCTTTTGGGTGCCACATTTGGCGTTCCATCAGCATTCACGGTTCCAATAAAGCATTGTTGGTTTAAAACCATTTCTTTCATTTCGGATGTAAGCATAATCATTTGTTTTAATGTTATTTATTGTCGATTTCAATGATACGAAAATACATAAAAAAATTCCATGAATATTTTCGATAATGGTTTTTAAGCTTTCTTATAAAAAATGGCGTAAGGAATCTCACGCCATTTTTATTTGTGATCATAGATATTAAAACCTTATTTTAAGATTTACAAAGACTTCTCTACCCGGTCCGGGTTGATATGCGTTTCCATCCGGATCGGGTTCTGTAAATGCCATGTATTTTTGATTGGTAAAATTGCGAACATATAAACTACATTCTGCTTTTAAATCGCTTAAATTCCATTCGTAAGACAAACGGGCATGATACAAATTAAATCCATTCTGCCAATTCTGGTAAATACTTGGATCTAATTCTCCGTTATACGCTTTGGCATCGGTGTAAATAGCCCATTTAGATTGATATTCAGTACCTAGGCTTAACTTAAACCCTTTGCTGAAAGCATATACCCATTCAGCGTACAACTGATATTTGGGAGAATTTGGCAAATATTGCCCTGCAGCAGGAGGCGTTGTCAGAACGTAAGCAGGGTCGGTATATACAGGATCTATAGTTGCAGTAGTGTATTTGTAATCTGCAAAAGTATAGGCTACTTGCAAATTCATGTTTTTACACATTTTATACGACATAAAAAGCTCTATACCTGTGCGTTTGCTATTTCCGGCATTTCCATAAAACACTTCTTGATTTCCCCTACCCGACTGTTTAAAACGAAAAAAGTCATTTTCAGTGTTCATGATGAATCCCGTAAGTTCGTAATAAAAATCATTTTTCATTAAACCCCTAAAGCCAAGCTCAATGCTGGTTGAAGTAGCCGGAACCAGGTGTGTATTAAATCCACTGTAACCGGTAGGATTGCTTGCCAATTCTTCGGTAGAAGGCGGCATGAAACCCTGGCTCCAATTAGCAAAAAAAGTAGCACAATTGCTGAATGCATAGCTGGCTCCAATATGCATAGAGGTTTTGCTGAAGTTTTTTGAAGTTTTAGCCGTGTCTGCTGCCATCATATAATCAGTCAATTCGTTCTTCATTTGGTCGGATCTAACACTCGCCATTACATTCAATTTTTTATATTCCAATTTATATTGCCCAAAATATCCGGCACTACTTTGTGAAATCAATTGGTCTGCCAACAAATTATTGCTTACCAAATTGGTTTCATCCGTGCTTTCAACTCTATCAGGATTACTTAAGCTTTCCAATTTGTGCATATTGATGTTTTGCCATTTAAAATCACCTCCGACACTAAAGTGATGCTTCCACTCCCCTGAAGTAAAATGCAAATTGTATTGGGCACTAGCACCGGGAGCTTTAATGGTGCGATATTCGGCACAGCGGTTACTGGTTTCTTTGTAATTCCAGCTTCGATAGAATCCACTTATTTGAACATCGCTTTTGGTACTGAATTGATATGTTCCCACCAAACCAAAAGTATTTCGTGTGGTTCTTTGGTATTCATTGAATGGACGAGCATCTGGGTTGGCTTGAGCCAAATTATCAAATTGACTTAAATTCAAACCTTCCGGGTTTTGGTGAAAGTAATCGACAGAGGAAAAAACTTGGGTTATTTTCAGCTTTTTCGAAGGATGAAAATTAATTTTTTCATACAGTTTATTTCCCCAAAAGGCTTGATGATCACGATAGCCATTTCCGGAAGTATTTGAATAACTGATGCGGTAATCTATGCTTTTAACAGTTCCATCAAACTGAGCAAAGGTTTTGGAAAAAGAATTTGTCCCTAAGGTTTGGCTGAGTTCCCCTCCAAAAGGTTTGGGACCTCCATCCTTGGTGGTAATGTTAAGCAATCCGGCCGCACCACTTCCTCCATACAAACTTGCAATTGGTCCTCTAAGGACTTCAATATTACTAATGGTGCCCCAATCTACATCATATAAGTCCGGAGCAAAACCGGAAGGATCATTTAAGGGAATACCATCGACTAAAACACCCACTCCTCTTAGTCCTCGTTCCGTCAAAATGCCTTGACCTCTTATTGACATGTGAATTCGTTCGCCATTGTGCTGGTTATCAATGCGAACACCCGGAACCAATCTCAAAGCCTCTTCGGCAGCGGTAGATTTTGGCATAATGGATAGCATTTCTGAATTTACTAATGAAATTGAACCGGGATTGTTCATTAATAATATAGGCAAGCGATTGGTAGTAATAATGACTTCATCTAATTTCACCGATTTAATTGAATCAGGGGTATTTTGCCCAATTACAAAACCCAAATTGCATAGCATAAACAATATAAAAATATGTATTTTATTCATTTTTGATTTTTTTGAAATTTATAAATATCGAATTTACATAAGCGGTCTAAAAAGAAGCATTTATCGGCCTTGCAAACAAAGTGACGCAATCTAACTGCCTTGATTACAATAGATTGTTTTTTTGTTCTAACTTCGCCAAGATGCAATTTCCACTTTTGAGACAAGCTCCTAATATTCCTTTGAATCCTTCTTTGGATTAAGCAAAAGATTATTAAGAAATTAGCGATTTAGGAGGAGGAGAAATTACCCGTGGTGGATTTGATTCGAACAACTGAATCCCATTTCCATATATAATATTGGAAAAGGAGTTGCATTTTATTTCTAAAAGCGGATGAAACAAAAATTGAAAATCAAGCACCTTTTTCAATCTCTTTTCAGTTTCATTTTCCCTTTTTTGAGTAGCTTGAAATTTATTGACAAGAAGTTTCTCACTCACGTCATTCAAACAAAAATAATAAGTCCAATTGCCGCTATCTTTAACATTTACAACATCATACAAGCAGTCATTTAATGAAAATTCTTTATCTTTTTCTTCCCAAATTAAATCAGAAGCTTGACTTTTGTTTACCTTAATTAAAGTGAGGTCTTTATCTTTTAAACCCTTTTTAATTTCTTCTTTAACTTGGTGTTGAATATTCAACTGTTGCACATAAAAACAAATAAAATACCCACCTACATTAAAGAGGATGAAAACAACAAAAATCAGTGCAAGTATTTTTTTTAGCAAGGATTACCTTTTTTATTTTTCAAGTACAAATTTAATAAATAAATCTCCATTAGATTTCATCATTTAAACAAAGGCATTAAAAGCAAGAGATCGGAAGAGCACACGTCTGAACTCCAGTCACCTGAAGCTATC
>CAZJBB010000182.1:0-6838 GCA_964543995.1 uncultured Bacteroidales bacterium | reverse complement strand
TGCGTAGAAAATAGAGAAAAACCGGTCAGTCTTGATTTTTGTTAAACCAATCTTACATTAATTTATTAAAGTAAGATTGGTTAATACCGATTGGTCGGTAATACTTTTTGTTCAAGCAAAAAGTAATTATACATAAAGAAAACCATTTTTAAAATCTGAACATAGGTTTGATTGGTAGAATTATAAAAATGTCTCATAATAAAATAATTACATAAGTATTTTGCCCCAACTTTATTAAAATACGATTTTCAGTTTTCAATAAATCATTAATTTGCATTATAAATTCAATTGGGAAAAGCATAATGCTTACTTTTGAAAAAACAATTATTATGATTCAGTTGAGCCCAAACGACCTGTTACAACTTAAAACCAGAAACATCACCCCGGAAATTGTTGAATCACAAGTAAGCCAATTAATTCAAGGGTTTCCTTTTGTAAATCTTCACGCTCCGGCCAAAATACATGCCGGGATTTTGGACCTTAATGAGGAAAAAGCGACTCAATTGGCAAACTATTTCGAAGCCAACAAATCGAAAGTTGGAATTTCTAAGTTTGTACCTGCCTCCGGTGCTGCCAGCCGCATGTTCAAACACCTTTTTAACTATTTGGAAACCTGCGAAAAGGATCCGAATGCTGCACTTAAGCTTCTTGAAGATCAGTCTTTTAACTCAGTATCGTATTTTCTGAATCATTTGAATCTTTTTGCTTTTTATTCTGTTTTAAAAGAGGTTCTCTCAGAAAACGGATGGGTGTTGGAAGAATTGTTAGCTGAAAAGAAATATCACATTGTAATAGATTATTTGCTTAACAAAAAGGGTTTGAATTATGCTAATGCTCCCAAAGGATTGCTTCTTTTCCATAGCACTGAGCTTTTGCCCAAAACTTCAGTTGAAGAACACTTGATGGAAGGGGCTTGTCATGCTGCCAATGCCGATGGAAGTGTTCACCTTCACTTTACGGTTTCGCCTGAGCATGAAGCAGACTTTGTTAAGCACATTAATGAAAAGATACCCTTTTATGAACAAAAATTAGGAGTTCACTTTCATATCTCCTTTAGTCAGCAAAAACCTTCGACAGATACGGTTGCCATTGATTTTGAAAATCAATTGTTTAGAGAAAAGGATGGCAGCATTCATTTTCGACCGGGGGGGCATGGAGCATTGATTCAAAACCTGAACGATTTGAACGGAGACATTGTTTTTATCAAAAATATCGACAATGTGGTTTCCGATGCTTTGCGTCCAACCACCTGCTTGTATAAAAAAGCCATGGCCGGATTGCTGTTAAACCTCCGAGAAAAACAACATCAATATCTAAGATTGCTTGAAAAGGCTGATGTTAAGGAGCAAGATTCCAAAGAAATCTGTGATTTTATTACTCGTGAAATTCAATTTTCGTTACCTGATGAATTTGAGTCTTATGCATGGGAAGAAAAACGGAAATGCTTATTTAACGTATTGTATCGTCCCATTCGCATTTGTGGAATGGTTAAAAATGTGGGCGAACCCGGAGGGGGGCCTTTTTATGTAAAGGAGAAATCAACAGTAAGCCTTCAAATTGTGGAATCCTCCCAAATAAACTTGCTTGACACTGATCAGAAAGCTGTTTTTGACGCTTCCACCCATTTCAATCCTGTAGATTTGGTGTGCAGTGTAAGAGATCATAATGGAAAGTGTTTTGAGCTGAATGCATTTACCAACCCTGATACAGGATTTATTTCCGAAAAATCTAAAGACGGTAAGAGTTTAAAAGCACTTGAATTACCGGGTTTGTGGAATGGAGCTATGCACCATTGGATTACCCTTTTTGTGGAAGCGCCTTTAATTACCTTCAATCCTGTGAAAACCGTCAATGACTTATTGAGAGAAGCTCATATAGGTGGTTAATAGACCGAAAATCAATTGTTTGTAAATATTTATCCACATGAGTTTTATTCAAAGAAATAAATTTTCCTTTTTTTTAATCTCCCTGGCATTTGGGTTTTGTTTAGTGTCTCCCATAGTATTACCCAAATACACTGCTCGAATGCTCATGATTTCTGTTTTAATGCTCTTAGAAATCTATGGCTGGAATATTATTACTAAAGAATTTCCCAAGCTTTTCCTGAAAAGATGGAAAAGAACTTTTGTGTTTTTTGCCTATTGGTTGCCCTTTTTCACCATTCTGATTACCATAGTCACGGCTTTAATATACCCGGTTTTTAACTGGAATCCGCCGGTTTTTGTATATGTATTTGGAAGTCTGATAGCCTATTATATCAGTAAATTCTTTTTCTTGTTATTTCTGCTCATTTCAGAAATTATCTTTCTGTTGAAGATTGCCTTTAAGTGGGCAATGAAGAAAAATATGTATTTACATAATTCCTTAAGGAAGATTTTTCTCCGAATTGGATTTTACACAGGCATGGTTCTGTTTGCACTTATTGTTTCGGGGAATGTTTTTTGGCTGTATGACTTTAAGGTTCGAACGCTTGAGCTATCATTTAAAAACCTCCCAAAAGCCTTTGATGGCTTGAGGGTGGTTCAAATTTCGGATGTGCATTTGGGTAGCATGATTACCAATAAGCCCTTGCTGATGGCCATTCAAATGATTGATTCTCTGCATCCTGACCTGGTTTTCTTTACAGGAGACTTGGTGAATAATTTTACCGGTGAAGCTTTACGTTTCGAAAAGGAATTGGGAACATTAAAAGCCCCTATGGGTGTTTTTTCCATTCTTGGAAATCATGATTATGGCGATTATGTTCCTTGGGATAGTCCCTCAGCCAAAGAAAAGAATTTCAACGATTTAATAGGTTTTCAGAAAAGGATTGGATGGAAGCTTTTGTTGAATGAAAATATGATTATTCGTCGGGATACCACTGCCATTGCCATTGTAGGAATAGAGAATTGGGGTAAAAGCAATCGCTTTCCTAAAAAGGGAAATATTAATAAAGCATTGTTGCATACTGAGGGCATACCCTTTAAATTGTTGCTTTCTCATGATCCCACGGCTTGGGGTCCTCATATTGAAGAGCGTCACCGGATTGATGTTACTTTCTCCGGGCATACCCACGGAATGCAGTTTGGGATTGAAACCGAGTCTTTCCGGTGGAGTCCGGCTGCTTGGATGTATCAGAATTGGGCAGGATTATCAGATAGAACCGGCAATGAAGGGAATCTACAGTATTTATATGTCAATGCCGGATTGGGTAGCATAGGAATCCCTTCCAGGGTAGGGATTTTTCCGGAAATAACCTTATTTGTTTTGAGAAGTAAGTAATTATTTTAAAAACCGAATCAGTAAAGTTTCAATAGTAAAGAATAATAGGGTAAGTATTACAAAAATCTTCCACAAAGCAAAACCACTTTGTTCTTGAATTATTTCCTTTGAAATGGGTTTGTTTCCTATGTCCAAAACTTGATAGTTGTTGAGTTTTGAATTTGAAAGACTCTTGTTCAGCTCTTCCGGAGTGTACATGGCTCTATCCGATTCTTTTCTGTTAAAGTTAAATGAAATGCCCTTGATTGGTTTTCCGTCGATCAATAGTACATAATTCCCTGCATCAGGAATTTGCTGATGAAATGAAATGCTGAGGTTGTTTTCTATGTTTCGGAAAGATGGAATCATTTCGAAGTTGCCTTTATTGCTTTTAATTTTAATGTTTGCGTCACCTGTAAGGCTGAAATTATTGATAATAACATCATTTTCTTCGTTGAGGTTGTAAAATAAATTGCTTTGAGGTAAGCTTAAGAATGTGATTTTCAGTAAAGTAGGCACCCAGATGGCATGTTCAAATAAGGAAGACCATTGAACGTCAACAGGAGTGGCAAAAAGGTAAACTTTTCCTTTTTCAATATTTTGAGTGCAAGCAAAATAATCTCCATTGTTCATTTTCAACAAGGGTTCCGATAAGGAGTTGATTTTGTTTTTTAAAATATAATGGGCATTTACTTTTGGTAAATCGATGTTTTCCGGCATTTTTTCAAAAACATCACGGTACAAAGGATGGAAAAAATTGATTTCTGAAATTTTAACGCTGCCGGTATCAATCTTGTCGAAATCTGAAATCTGAAATTTCTCGGAAAGCAAATGGTATGAATCTGAATTAATATGTTTGGCGGGGAAAATCACCAAAGAACCTCCATTTTTAGTAAACAGGAGCAGCTCTTGCATTAAACTCTCCGAAATTTGCTCAATCCCGTTTAGGATGATTACCCTGAAGTTCTTGAGCCCTTGATAATCAAGGTTATTCACGGAGCTGTTCTGTAGGTGAAACATGGTGTCATTGATAAATAATTTCGACAGATAATTACTCTCGCTGTTTTGGTTGATGATTTGAATGGGAATTTGAGTTTCTACTGAAAAAGAAAAGAAAAGCTTATCATCGTATACAATTGGGTAATCGGTAATTTCAATTTCACCTTGTTGAATATTATCCTCAGTAGGCATGAAGTTTAGCGGGATTTCTAACGCTTCTCCCGCCTTAATGTCAACGCTGGCAATCGCTTTTTGTGCATTGTTAATGGATAATTTCAGGGGAACTTTTTCAACATCAACGTTTGAAGCATTTTTTATTCTACAAGTAATTGAAATGGATTGACCTTTTTGAATCATCGGACTGCTCAACCAACAGGTGTCAATATACACATTGTTTACTTGCTTCGACTGAATGGGCAAGAGGGTGAAAAAAGTGGCTGAATCCTTAGGGAAGTTTGAAACATCTGTACTGTTTTTCTGAAAATCGGACAATACATATAAAAGCTTGTTGCTTCCGACTTTTTTGTCGAAAAAGCTGAGTTGCTTTTTAATGATTTCGGAAATATTTTTTGAAGCAGGAGAGATTTTCAAACCGTTTAAAAGTTCAAGGAATTCATCTCTGTTCACCCAAGACGCATGTTTTAATTCTAAGTCGTTGGTAATGAGATGAAATATATCAGAAGGATGATACTTTAATGCAATTTCTTTTGCTTTTCGAACCGCTTCGTTAAATAAGTTCCCATCCAATGAAGAAGATTCCATGCTAAAAGAATTATCGATATAAATGTTCACCAAATTGCTATTGTATTGGGGTTTATTATTCTTGGAAAGATAAGGTTGAGCAAAGGCCATGACAAGACAACAAATGGCTAATATTCTGGCAATTAAGATTAAAATATGTTTGAGTTGAGATTGTTTTTTGGTTTCTTGTTGTAATTCTTTTAAAAAACTCAAATTTGAAAAAAATACGGTTTTATACCTTCTGAAGTTGAAAAGGTGAACAAGTATTGGAATGCCAATTGCAAAAAAGCCAAATAGAAAATAAGGATTTATAAAGTGCATTTCGATTAAAACGACTAAGAATTATAGTGCAAAGTTAATATTTGTTTCCTATTGACCGGAATAAAATTATTGGACGTACAACCTTTAGCGCATAACTTTCGTCTTTAAAAAGTTAAGAAATGGTGATTTTTAAGTGTTATTATTATTTTTGTAATTTTAGCTTTTGAATTTTCCAATTCATATTTTTCTTTTAATACTTTAAACCAATAAAATGAAAAGAAATCGCATACTCAAATTTGTACTCCCATTCGTTTTTGCATTTTGTGCTTTTAATCCAATGGCCTTTAGCCAGCTTACCATTTTGCCGGTAACGGGACTTACTCCTCAGCAGATGGTGCAGCAAGTCTTGGTAGGAGGCGGGGTGACCATTTCAAATGTTACCTTTAATACCGTTGGTACTGCTTTTCCTGCTTCAATGGTTCAGATGGCTCGCTTCTTAAATGGAAATACCACCAATATTGGCTTAAATGAAGGATTGTTAATTACCTCCGGTAATGCCAGTTTGGCTGTAGGTCCAAATAATTCTGCAAGTGCAGGATTAGACCTGCAATTGGCAGGAGATCCTCAATTGACAGCCATTGCCACTTCAACAGTGTATGATGCGGGAGTGTTAGAATTTGATTTTCGTCCCATTTCAGATACCATTCGTTTTAGATACGTTTTTGGTTCTGATGAGTATCCTGAGTTTGTTAATTCAACGTATAATGATGTTTTTGGTTTTTTTGTTACCGGACCTAATCCTACAGGAGGGACTTATACTAATAAAAACATAGCCCTAATCCCTGGAACGAATTTACCGGTAACCATTAATAATGTGAACAATGGAACAACCGGGACAGGCCCATGTATGAATTGTGCTTATTATGTAAACAACAGTGGAGGAACCACCATTCAATATGATGGATTTACAACTGTATTGACGGCTTTTTTGGTAGTGGTTCCATGCCAAATATATCATATCAAAATCGCTATTGGTGATGTGGGAGATCACGTGTATGATTCCGGTGTGTTTTTAGAAGCGAACAGCTTTTCCACCAGTGGAGTAACATACAGTCTATCCTATTCCTCCAATATAGATACGGTTGCTGTTGAAGGATGTAATGATGCTATCATTCATTTTATTTCGGCACCTCAAACTCAAGATTACACAGTAAACTACACGGTTAGTGGAACCGCAACCAATGGTGAGGATTACACCGGTTTAGGAAACAGTATTACCATTCCGGCAGGTCAAACCAGTGCTGAAATCGTAATTCATCCTTTGGTGGATACATTAGCTGATGATGGGGAATCTGTAATCATCACTTTTCAGGCCAACCCTTGCGGAGTGGATAGTGTTGTGATTCATATCCGAGATTATGTTCCTATGCAGGTTCAATGGTTAAATCCAACGCCTTGTTCTAATGATGGAGAACCCATTGGGATTGATGTTCAAGGCGGCTTGGCTCCTTTGCATTATTATTGGAATACAGGAGATTCAGCCACCACCATTATTGCAGTGACTCCCTCAGTGCAAAATACATACGCCTATACGGTT
>CAZJBB010000181.1:0-6866 GCA_964543995.1 uncultured Bacteroidales bacterium | reverse complement strand
TCCGTTTCTTGATTCTTTGCTTCTTTCTCATCAAGGAGAAAGAAAGATTAATACCAATAATCTTTAAAACTAAGACTCTCAATTAATCTAAGTGCATTCAACGAAGAACCACAAGCATTGTAGGAATTATTTTTCCACTTTAGTATATGCAAATGTAAAAGTAAACTTCCCCAACCGATTCACCCAAATTGACGAATATTATCATTCAAGCAGTTGATATATTGTTATTTATAAATTCAAAGGAATATAAGTGACGAAGTCAGGAAATAGTAAGGGAAATTTTTGATTAAACTCCCACTGAATTTCGATAATTATACTATACTTTATTATTATTAAATCGGGAGTGGTCAACCACGCCTATTTGAATACCTTCGAGAAGAATTCCTTCTATCATCGCTATAAACAATAACTTAATAATCAAATTCTTACTCCACAATCTTCATCTCTTTGACCAAATTTGCTGCTCCGGCAAACTTATCAATTACAAATAGGCAGTAACGAATATCGAGGATGATATTGCGGCATTGGGTAGGATCGTACATTAAATCGCTCATGGTACCTTCCCAATTGCGGTCGAAATTGATGCCCACCAACTCACCATTGGCATTTAACACCGGACTGCCTGAATTCCCTCCTGTAGTTTGGTTGGAGGCAATAAAAGCCACATGCATGCTTCCATCGGCGTCGGCATAACGTGAGAAACTTTTCTTACGGTTTAATTCCTTCAATTTCTTATCTACCACATAATCGTATACAGCCGGATCTTCTTTTTCCATGATACCATCGAGTGTGGTAAAGTAATTGTAACTGACCCCGTCTTTAGGGAAATAATCTTCCACTTTTCCATAAGCTACTCTTAAAGTAAGATTGGCATCGGGCCACCATTTTTTGTCTTGTTGCATCTGACGAAGCCCTCTCACATAAATGCGGTACAAGCTATCTAATTGTCCTTCGCATTGCTGTTTAGCAGGCAATATATTCGTATTAAAATTCGAATATATACTCAAAGAAAGCTGATACATGGGATCACTTTCTATCTTTTTATAATCTCCTCGTTTATAACCTTTCAATAGACCTATCAACTTGGTAGAATCAGAAAAAATAGTTTTGCTGTACAAGGCTTCTACAAACTTTTTAACATCCCCATTGTATTTCTTCTGAATGTCAGCAAAAGCAGCCGGTTGGAATTGTGGCTTGCACTTAAGATAATATTGCTGTAACAATTCACCACAAATTTCTTTATCCAAAGAGAGGTTATAATTTTTATGAAACCCTCGAGCGGACGCCAATAATTTTTCGGCTGCTTGAGTAATATCCTCATCAGTATTATCCTTTTGTTTAGAGGCATCAATCAAGTTGGTATATGAGTAAGACAATTTTACGGCTTCAATACCTACCCCACCCTCATAAAAATACGTATAAGCTTCTGATAAAGGAGTATACCTTTGATATATTTTCTCGAAAGCAGGAAACAAATCGCTATATTTTGTAAAGTCATCAGGGTTTGCACTATACCATTTGGTGAAATTTTTTTCCGTTTCTTTCTTTTTGTTAATGGCATCCAAACGCCTTAATCCATTGTTTTCGCCAATCATTTTTTTCCAATAGTTAGAGATGCCTGCATATTTTGCTGAATACTGGATGCGAATAAATTCCGAGCTATTCATATATTTATCAATAATATCCAAACGTTTTCTTCTCAATTCAATTGCCACAGGGTTTTCCACATTTTGGGTAAGCTGAATTCCTTGAGAAGTTAAATTTTCCTCAGTAGTCCCCGGGAATCCGTATACGAAGGTGAAATCATTCTTTTTTACCCCTTTGAGCGAAATACTCAAACTTTTTTTAGGAACATAAGGTTTGTTCTCCTTTGAATAAGCTGCCGGCAAATTATCTTTTCCGGCATATATCCTAAAAACCGAAAAATCTCCGGTATGTCTTGGCCACATCCAATTGTCGGTATCCCCTCCAAACTTCCCAATGCTGGAGGGAGGAGCGCCAACCAATCTGACATCAGTAAACACCTCAGTGATAATTAAATAATACTCGTTTCCATATGAAAAAGGTTTGACCTTTGCTTTATAATGGGTTCCTTTTACCGCATTTTTCTCAATGGCTTCACAATTGGCCGCAACCATTTTATTACGTTGATATTCTGTGGTACTGAGTGTTATGCCTTTGAGGGCATCCTTAGTAACATCCTCAATTTTAACCACAATGGTAGCTGTTAGACCTGCATTCTGAAGCTCCTCTCCATTATTGGCAGCCCAAAAACCCTTTACTAAATAATCGGCATTTAAAGAACTGTGCGATTGAATAGCACTGTAGCCACAATGGTAATTGGTGAGTAAAAGCCCTTTATCGGAGACGATTTCTCCGGTACAGCCGCCACCGAAAAGCACAATGGCATCTTTCAAACTGGAATGATTGATGCTGTATATGTCTTCGGCACTGAGCTTCAGTCCCATTTGCTGCATATCAGAAAAAACCAATTGTTCCAAAGTATTTGGCAACCACATGCCTTCTTTAGCTTCCCCATTGGTTAATGAAAATAGTAAAGCAATAAAAAAGAAATTTTTCAGTTTTATATTCATTCTGTAAAATAATGTTCTCATTTTTATAGAATTTTTGTTTTTACTTATAATTGACAAGAGCAATGCAAATCAGTTTATTAGGAAATCGTTTTAAATAAATTCGATCGCTCAATAAAAAAATAAATAATAATAGTAATTTTGTTATTTAGCATTTTTTAATGAACAAGTTAAGGTTTATACTTATTTTTTTCACTTTGGTTACAATTTGCCAAAATAAAGCTCAAAGTTTCATAGCTCAAAACTTTGATAGCAAATTATTTATTGCAAAAAGCCTCCTTGAAAAACAACCTGAAACAAACCAAATTTCCGGCATTTTAAAGGATGGCTATACCTTAGATTCTGTTAACAGTTCGGGATACTTCATACATTTCAATGATAAAAATCAATTGGTAGGCTATTATTATAAAGGCACTCAAAGAACGGTATATGTACAATTTTTCGAAGCCAACAAAGATAAAACCAAGCTTTATCAGCACTTAATTGAAGTATTAGGGTTTCAGTATACAGGTTCTGAGCACATGTGCGATTACTATTTCAAAGGAAATATATCTTTGCAAATCTGCCCCGGACTTGAAAAAGGCATTATGATTGACATTGAATTAAGCAATTAATCCTTTGGTTTATAAAATTAATAATATGAAAGTTCGTCCTATTCTCAGAATTCTATTATGCTTGATTTTTCCCGGGTATATATGTTCAGCTCAACAAGCTACAAGGGTAGAGCAATTGCAAGAAGGCGATATTTTATTTCAGCATCTCGAATGCGGTGGATTATGCCAAGCTATCGAAGCCGTGACTTATGGAGTACTAGGGAAAAAGTTCTCCCATTGCGCTTTGGTTGTAAAAATCAACGACACTTTAAAGGTTATTGAAGCTATTGGCAACAAAGTTCAATGCAATGCTTTGCAAACCTTCTTTCAACGAAGCAAGGATACCAATCTCGTGCAAAACATTAGCGTGGGTCGAATGAAAAAGGCTTTCTTTTATATGATTCCGAAAGCTGTAGAATTTTGCAAAAAACAAATTGACCAGCCTTATGATGATGAATTCATGCCTGAAAACGGAAAATGGTACTGCAGCGAACTGCTGTATGAATCCTTTAAAGCAGCCAATCATAATGAAGAAGTATTTGCGCTTTCACCTATGACTTTTAAAATACCCGGCAGTAATGATTTTTTCCCGGCATGGGTAGAATATTTTAGAAACCTATCTAAGCCCATTCCTGAAGGAGTACCGGGTTTAAACCCCGGAAGCATATCCAGATCAGACAAACTTCAAATCATTCCTTTAACTTATATGCCAAGATGAATGATAAAATAAATATTCGGCATAGGAATTGATTCTAAAGGGCATGCGATACAAGGCACCTATACTATGCGTTTTAATATTGGCTTTCGGACAATTGAATGCACAAGAGACCAAAAAAATTGTGGTTGAAGCCACCATTATTGGCACGGATACCGTCCCTTGTATGACTTTACCACTGGTATTCATATATTCTCATGTGGAATTTAGAACGTTGCAACAAGAAGCTCAATACCAAAGACTGGTAAGAAACATCAAGAAGGTTTACCCATATTCGAAGTTAGCTGCCATTAAAATGAATGAATTTAATACCATCATCAGCAGCATAACCAATGCCAATGAAAGAGAAAATAAACTTAAATCGGCTGAAAAAGAACTCAAAGATCAATTTGAAGAGGACATAAAAGGGTTTACCGATACTCAGGGAAAACTCTTTATAAAACTAATTTATCGTCAAACCGGTAACTCATCTTATGAAATCATCAAAAGACTGAGGGGGTCATTTAATGCTTTTGTGTATCAGACCCTGCTTAAATTTTTTGGTCTTAATTTAAAAGAAGAATATGATCCATTGGATAAAGATAAGGACATAGAAATCATTATTAACCGAATAGACAAAGGGGAATTATAAATTCACTTCCCTCTCCCTTGAATCACAATTAAAATGGTATAAATCAGGATTTTAAAATCCATGGCGAGGGACATATTTTCTATGTAGAGCAAGTCAATTTTCAAACGTTCCACCATCTGATCTACGTTTTCAGCATAGCCATACTTCACTTGCCCCCAAGAAGTAATACCCGGCTTTACTTTAAGCAATAATTTATAGTGAGGTGCTCTTTCCACAATTTGGTTGATATAGAATTGACGTTCAGGACGTGGCCCCACCAAAGACATTTCTCCAATCAATACATTATAAAACTGCGGCAATTCATCAAAACGCATCTTACGGAGGTATTTCCCAAAATGGGTGATGCGGGTATCATCCTTGCTCGACAATTGGGGACCATTCATTTCAGAATTGAGATACATGGATCTGAACTTATATATTTGGAAGGGCTTCCCTCGAATTCCTATTCGTTCATGACTATAAAATATCGGCCCTTTTGACGATAGTTTTACCCCAATGGCTAAAAACAAATACAAGGGAGACAATAAAATTAAACTTAAAGTAGAAACCACTACATCCAAAAATCTTTTAATAGATTGTTGCCAAGTGGTCATCAAATCAGGGGAAATCTGGATTAATGGGGTATGAAAAATAGAAACCATTTTCACTGTACCCAATAATATATCCTGCATTTCCGGGATAATTTTAATCACCACATCATCATCTTCAAGCAAGGTGATGATCTTTTCAATTTCGTGATGTTCAGCGCTTTCAGGAGCAATAATAACTTCCTCTACTTTGAGCTCATGAATTAAAGCACTCAACTCATGGGTGTACCCCAGCATTGGAATAAATTTCGCCAATCCGGAGGTGCCATTTGGATGCAGGCAAACAAATCCTATGTTTTTATTCCCCGAAAATATTTCTTGATTTTCGATTTCGTGATAAATATTAATGGCTTTCTCACCGCTTCCAACAATAATGGTATTAAACCCAATTTGGCGTTTAAAGATTTTATGGGCAGTGATGGTTGATAAAATGAATCGAAAAATAAAAGTCAATCCGAAATGAAGGATAAAAAGAGCCAAAAAGTATTTATAATAATTCTGATAAGATACCACCGTATCGTCAAGAATAAAAGCAAAAAACAAAATGATAACACCGATAAAGGAAATGACCAAGGTTTGTTCCAATTCTTTGAGTCTGGCTTTACGATATATTTTCCTATAGGTTCCAATTAAAAGATAAAGGCTTAACCAAAAAATGGGGATAAAAAACAAGCCTAGGTAGAATTTAGGATCATGATAAATTCCCTCCCACTCAGCAAACAAATTATTCGAAACCAAATACTTACGATAAATAAAAAACAAACCCCAAGCGATACATGCAGAAATAAAATCTGCAATCACATACTTGGCAACTTGAATTTTTTTATTCATTAACTGAATTTCTACTGCGTAATTAATTTAATATTATCGAGTTGAATCACTCCTTGAGTAGATCCGGCATCCAACACGCCTCTAATAAATATTCGATAATCCAAAGCGGTGGTCATGCTGCTTACGGTTGGAGTTAAATTGATGTAAATTTTATTCCAAGCGGAGTTTGGGCTCAAATACATTACCGTGGTATAAATTTGCTGCCCAATGGTATTTCCTAAAACCCCCACCTCAAAGTAATTGTTGGTTTTATAATTCAATTCCAAGAAAACTGGGGTTCCTCCAATAGGAAGGTTATATGAGTTAATGGTTCTGAACTCAAATACATTGCGATTCATGTCCAGAAAGATGACACCGGAATAATTACTCACTTCGCTTTGAGGAGGTTTAAATGCCAAATTTATGTCATTAGAAATAACAAGGGTAGTATCAGAATTAGACGTCCTTTCCATGGAAACGCCGGCCGATTCGAAGTCCTCCTTCCATTTAAATACAGAAAAAGGTTCGTAAGTGGTGGTTGGACTAATATTCAAAGTTTTACCGGCCTCTAAATTAGCATTATTGATAACAAAAGCTTTATAAAATGGGTAATAGGAACGTGTAGCAGCAATGCCATTGAGTTTTATACCCGGCCTTACTATAATATTATGCAATCCATTTTTTAACACCGGAATGCTAACCGGGAGCTCAAAAGCACCTATCAATTCATCATCTACATACAACCAAGCATCGGTAATCTTCTGAGATGCACTGCCTTGAGTAGAATAATCGGTGGCTACGAAAAAACTGTCGATATGAATATATGCAGGAATATCTTCCTTTGGATTATATATTTCGCAAGAAAAAAGTCCGATGGCAATAAAGCTAAAACAAAAAATGACTAAAGTGTAGAGTTTCTTCATTCAGAGATCGGAAGAG
>CAZJBB010000180.1:0-6869 GCA_964543995.1 uncultured Bacteroidales bacterium | reverse complement strand
TAGCTTCAGGTGACTGGAGTTCAGACGTGTGCTCTTCCGATCTGAACGGTTTATTTAAAGGAAATCTTCAAGCAGTGGTTGGGCAAATGTATGATGATGAAAAGTATAAGAAATACAGGGATGGTGCATTTATGATATTCTATATGGGGATTAACGTAGGTGCTTTTTTTGCCCCCTTTGTCGCCAAAGGAATCAAAGTGTATTGGTTGAAAGTGAACGGATATTTGGAAGATAGCAATTTGCCGGCATTGTGTCATCAGTTTCTTTCGGGATCGTTGAAAGATAATGCTCAGTTGCAAAAATTAGCTGATGCTTCAATTATTCAAGGGGGTGGAAAATCAGCTACCGATTTAAGTGTCTTTGCTCATGATTATATTAATGTGTTTTCTACGGGTTATAATTACGCTTTCGGTATTGCTGCCGGTGCCATGATTTTATCACTCATCATTTATTTGGTGTTTAATAAATTCATTCCGGCGAGTCAGAAAAAAGAAGCCAAAGAAGTGGTTGTAGAAAAGAAATCAGGAGTTTCTTTAGGTAGCAACCTTAAAGCAACAGTAATTTCATTATTCCTAGCCGGGGGTGTTGCACTTCTCTTTCATTTAGCAAGTTATTACACCAATATTGCTGATATCAATTACAAAATGGGCTTGGCCGTGGGATTGTTCGTCGGTTTTGTTTCCTTGATTTTCCAGATTTCTACAAAAGAAGAAAGGCCCAGAATTGTGGCTTTATGCCTGGTTTTTATTGTCGTTATCTTTTTCTGGATGTCTTTTCACCAAAACGGATTAACGCTTACCATGTTTGCTCGAGATTATACCGCTAAAACAGTAGGTCCATTTACCAATTTATTTTTTAATCTGGAGTCCATTTTATGTGTAATTGGTGCTATTGCCGGAAGTGCATTGTTGTTTTTCAATAAAAAGAACTTGAACAGAGGGATTGGAGCAGCCATGTTTGTCGGTTTTGGATTCTTGTGCTATTATTTTGCAAGCAATTATCCTTCTTCTAATACCATTTCACCGGAAGTATTCCAGTCATTTAATCCATTGTTTATAGTTGCTTTAACTCCTTTGGTTATTGGTGTTTTTGCATGGCTGTATAAAAGAGGAAATGAGCCTTCCTCCCCAAGGAAAATTGGTATGGGGATGATTATTGCGGCTATCGGTTTTGTCTTGGTATTGATAGCATCATTACAACTGGTTTCTCCAAAAGATTTAGGAGGTGCAGCGGTAGAAGAATCCATGCGTGTGAGTCCATACTGGCTCATGAGTTCGTATTTGATTTTGACCATTGCCGAATTGTTCTTAAGTCCTATCGGGTTATCTTTTGTTTCTAAAGTAGCGCCTGCCCGCTTCCAAGGTTTAATGCAGGGAGGATGGTTGTTGGCAACAGCCGTAGGAAATAAGTTCTTATTTGTAGGAAGTTTGCTTTGGGGTAAAATGGATTTGTACATCTTATGGGGTGTGTTTATCATTTGCTGCATACTCGCAGCCATATTTATCTTCTCAATAATGAAACGCTTGGAGAGTGCTACTAAATAATGCACTATCAACTTATTATAAAAAAGCGGGACTCCATAAGTTCCGCTTTTTTATTAACCAAACTTGAACAATTTGCTAGAAAATCCATTTATATTGTTTAAGTCCATAAATTTGCCACTAAATAATTTACTTATGAAAAAAACGATTTCTATCACTTTGTCTTCTGTAGCCATACTTGTGGCAATAATTTCATGCAATCCTTCGAAAAAAGAACTGGGTAAAGATGCTTTGGTGTCTCACATCGATTCCACAATTAAACCCGGAACGGATTTCTTTCTGTATGCAAATGGCGCTTGGTTTAAACAAAACCCCATCCCCGGCAGCGAACAAAGCAATGGTATTTGGCAACTCATACAGGATACCATCAATGCCCAAATTCGTCATGTATGCGAGTCCGCCTCTACTGCAACCAATGCCCCTAAAGGAAGCAATAAACAAAAAATTGGAGATTTTTTCTTTTCAGGAATGGATACCATAAACCTCAATAAAAAGGGAATTTCCGATTTGAAAAATGATTTTGAAAAAATTGACGCTATTAAAAATGTCGATGATATCGTGAGGGTTTCGGCATACATTCATACGGTAGCCGCCGCTCCTTTATTTAATTTCTATATTGGACAAGACGATAAGATCAGCAATAAAAATGCAGTATTTATTTCTCAGGGAGGATTGAGTTTGCCCGATAGAAATTATTATTTCGATGCTGATGCCAGAGCCGTTTCCATTCGACAGAAATTTGTAAGCCACCTGAATAATATGTTCGTAATCATGGGGTATGCTACTGATAAAGCTAAAACTGCCGCCGACCATTTGATGAAATTGGAGACCAGCATGGCAAAGTCTTCACGTAAAAGAGAAGACACACGAGATCCTTTTGCCAATTATAACAAAATGGCATTTAAGCAATTGAGTGAATTAACCCCAAACATCGATTGGAAAATTTTCACCCAAGAGATGGGATTGCAAAATATTGATACAGTAATTCTTGGCCAACCGGAAAACTTAAAAGCCATCAATGCTTATTTGAAATCATTTCCTATTGACGATTGGAAAAATTATTTGAAGTATCATCTTCTTAGAAGTTTAGGTCATTACACGGACGACAAAACCTATATGGAGATTTTCGATTTTTATTCAGCAACTTTAAGAGGCGTCAAAGAACCCAAACCCAGATGGAAAAGGGTAGTGGAAGAAACGGATGGCTGTTTAGGGGAGTTAATTGGTCAGGTGTATGTGGATGAATATTTACCAAAAGGAACCAAAGCGAAATTGCAAGAAATTGGAAATGCCATTAAAGGCATTTATGCTGAGCGTATCAAGAATTTGGATTGGATGAGCAGTGTTACTAAAGAAAAAGCTTTGCATAAATTGAATTCAGTGATTATGAAAGTAGGCTACCCCGACAAATGGAAAGATTTGAGCGCCATGAATATTGATCGATCGTCCTATGTGAAAAACGTTATGAGCGCCAATAAATGGGAAACGGCTTATATGGTTGCGAAATATGGTAAAGCAGTGGATAGAACCGAATGGGGAATGGAACCTCAAACATATAACGCCTATTACAATCCATCCAACAACGAAATCGTGATACCGGGCTGCAATATCATAGTACCGGGTTATGAAGGCAAAATGGCAGATGATGCCTTGTTGTATTCCATTATAGGAGCCACTTTCGGCCATGAAATTACCCATGGATTTGATGACCAGGGATGCAAATACAATGCGGAAGGAAATTTACAAAACTGGTGGACCCCTGAAGACAGTGCTAAGTTTTTTGCAAAGACCCGAATGATTGTAAATCAATTTAATGCATTTATTGCTGTGGACAGTTTGCACATTAATGGTGAGCTAACCCAAGGTGAAAACATAGCCGATTTAGGCGGTATCATAATGGCATTCGAGGCTTTTAAGAAAACTGAACAGTTTAAAAGCAAAAAAGAAATTGCCGGATTAACACCAATACAACGATTCTTTTTAGGTTATGCATTGGCTTGGATGGTAAACGAACGTCCGGAAGCCATTGCAAATCAGGTGAAAAGCAATGAACATGCCCCTGCGAAATTCCGTGTAAATGGACCCATTACCAATATGCCGGAGTTTTTCGAAGCCTTTGGAATTAAAGAGGGAGAACCCATGTGGGTTCCGGATAGCAAAAGAATTAAAATTTGGTAAGCTTTTTCTAGTTTAATATAACGGAAAGATTCATCGAAAGGTGGGTCTTTCTTTTTTATGTACATGGAATCAGCTATTTATGTTTTAGATTAAAATGTTAACTTTGTGATGATAATTAAATCGTTGCTCAAGGATGTCAATGAAGGTTGTAGGAGGATTTTCTGCAAATTTATCGAGATTTGGGAACCGAACATCATACATAATAATTAAGGAATTATGAATCAAACCGATATTTTAAGGCCGGTAAAAAGAATTTCACATTTACTTAAGTCAGAAGAAGGCACGCATATTTGGCAGTTTTCACGAATAGGAGGGGTGAACCGAGTGAATATTCTCTCGGGCTCCGACATTCAATCGTTAAAACAACTAGATCAAAAGCTTTGGATAGCCCTTTCTTGTCCGGTTCATGGATTGGAAATTGATGCCAAAACCTTAGAACTTATTGATACCGATGGGGATGGGAGAATCAGAGTGAATGAAGTGTTGGCTGCTGTGGATTGGCTGACTTTGATGATTAAAAATTCGGATGAATTGGTGTTAAACAATACCAGTCTTCCACTTTCGTCAATAAACAATCAAAATGAAGAGGGTAAAAAACTCTTGGCTTCGGCCAAACAAATTCTTAGTAATTTAGGCTTAGAACATAAAAATGAGATTTCTGTGGCAGAAACTTCCGATGTTGAAAGCATTTTTGCCAATACACAATTTAATGGGGATGGGGTGATTACGGAAGATTCCACCGAAAACGAGGAGTTGAAAAGTTTGATAGGGGATATCATGAAATGCATGGGTTTTGTCGATGACAGAAGTGGAAAACCCGGAATTACCTTAGAAAGCATCCATGAGTTTTATCAAAATTTGTCCAATTATTCTGATTGGTATCATATAGCCGAGGCAGATGCGGAAGGAATTTGGCCTTTTGGCGAATCCACTGCCGATGCTTTAGAAGCTTTTTTAGCCGTAAAGTCAAAAATTGAAGATTATTTCCTTCGATGCCGTTTGGCAGAGTATGATGCTTCTTCGGAAGAAGTATTTTCTTCCCTGGTTGCACAATATGAAACCTTAAACGCCAAAGACTTATCTCAAAGTACGGATGAAATTGCGCTGCTTCCCATTGCAAAAATGGGCAAAGAGAAAAAATTGTCCCTTCACGAAGGGATAAACCCGCAATGGTTGGGTGCAATGAAGAAATTCGAAACCTTGGTTGTAAAGCCTTTGCATCCTAAAAAATCACAAATTTCCTTTGCAGATTGGGAAAGCATTTCCGCAACATTTGATAAATACATCGATTGGATGGAGGAGAAAAAAGGAGTCATGGTTGAAACGCTTGGAATTACAGTAGTTAGAGAATTGCTTGAAAGAAATATGCAAGAAGATTTAATTTCCTTGGTCGAACAAGATTTGGCCTTAGAAAGTGAAGCCCAAAGCATTTTCGAAGTTGATAAATTGGTTCGCTACTATTGTGATATGCACACTTTGTTGAAGAATTTTGTGAGTTTTAGCGATTTTTATCAAGAGGATTCCAAAGCGGTTTTTCAAATTGGAAGCTTGTACATCGACCAACGTTGTTGTGATTTGTGCATCAAAGTAAGTGATATGGCCCGACACAATACTTTAGCCGCCGCCAGTGGAATGTGTTTGCTGTATTGTGAATGTGTTTCTAAGGCCAAAGATGAAAAGATGACCATAGTGGCAGCCTTAACCGATGGCGACATGGATAACATCAGTGTGGGACGAAATGCCATTTTCTATGATAGAAAAGGAGGTGATTGGGATGCTACCATTATTAAAATCATAGACAACCCCATCAGTATTCGTCAAGCATTTTGGTCGCCTTATAAAAAACTTTCAAAATTTGTTTCCGGCCAAATTGAAAAAGTGGCGTCGAATAAAGAAAAGGATGTGGACTCGGCAACCTCTTCTCATGTGGTTAAAGCCACTTCTACTATTGATACCCATATTACCCAATCCATTGCCTCCAAACCCGTGGCTCCAAAACCTACTCAGGGTGTGCCGGCGGGACCTTCATCTGCAGCGCATCAGCCTTTTGATATTGGAAAGTTTGTGGGGATTTTTGCTGCCATCAGTTTGGCCTTGGGAGCCATAGGTTCAGTCATCATTTCGGCATTGGCGGGATTTTTTAAATTGGTTTGGTGGCAAATGCCTTTAGCCCTGATTGGGGTGGTTTTAGCCATTTCTTTGCCTTCCATGATTCTTGCTTATTTAAAATTGCGGAAACGAAATTTGGCACCTGTGCTCGATGCCAATGGGTGGGCCATCAATGCCAAAATTACCATCAATATTCTTTTCGGAAGAACCTTGACCCATTTGGCGGCTTTACCCGTAAATGCTAAAGTGAATTTGCTGGATCCTTTCTCCAAGAAAAAAAGACCCGTTTATGTGGTGATTATAGCCGTCCTCATCATCCTTGGGGCGTTAATCTTTGGATTATGGTATGGAGGAATTTTGTCAAAGTTTGGGATTATGTAATTTCAAGAAAAGTTTTATCTTTGTTGAAGTAATTCAGCCCTTGGTGGGTTGAAGGAGCAACCGAAAATCCTTAAGAGTAGGAAAACTTAAAAAATTATTATTATGGAATGGTTTATCAAAGTGTTAAGAAATTATGCTGTATTTGATGGTCGTGCTCGCAGAAAAGAGTTTTGGATGTTTGTCTTATTCAATATCATTATCGGTATTGTGATATCAATAATAGATAATATTCTTGGTACTACTTATAAAGTCGATTCCTTTTTAGGGGCCAATACCATTAAAATTGGGATTTTGAATTCAATTTATTCCTTAGGTCTGCTGATTCCATCCATTGCTGTTTCGATACGAAGGTTGCATGATTTGGGCAAAAGCGGTTGGTATTACTTGCTTGTTTTTATTCCTCTGATTGGCTCCATTTGGCTCATCATTTTGTTTGCCACTCAAGGAAATTCCGGAGAAAATGCCTTTGGACCTGATCCAAAAGAAGATCCACAGGCGTAAGATGTTCATTTTATGCTCATTCCTTAGCTAAGGATTTTGGGTCAGTTATCAAGCTTGTTAAGTTAAAATGGGATTGAAATAGTAAAGGCTGTCTTAAAAGCAAGCAATTGCGTCATTGCGAGGTTGGAACAACCGAAGCAATCTATTGTAATCAAAGTA
>CAZJBB010000179.1:0-6873 GCA_964543995.1 uncultured Bacteroidales bacterium | reverse complement strand
TAAATTGACATAATATCTGCGTTTAGCTGTTCTAAAGATAGGGTCCATTATAACACCCCAAACAAATTGAATTTCTCTTGTCTCAATTATTTTTAATAAATCTTCACCAGAATATGAGATTATTTTTTCTTCGTGATCCAATTTATCAACATTTCCATACTTGTCAGAATCGTGGATTATATAATCCAAGTCTGTCAATAACCAATTAAGCTTTCTAAAATAATCTTTAAATGGAATTATCACCTTTGATAAGTCCGTAAAAAAATCAACTTGATTTGTATCTTCGAGCAAAACTGTCATTTTTAATGCTTGCTAATAATTATACATATGCATTGCCTCTATTTCCACTATAGCTGCCCCGCTTTTTTTAGAAGTTGCACAAAGTTAACATTTTATCTTCTAATCCCCAACAATCAAAAAGGTTTTTATTTGCTTAATACCAACACTTCCAACTTGATTTTACACTTTCTTGGGCATAAAAAAACCGGCTTTCGCCGGTTTTCATATTTAGAGTTTGAACTCTTTTTTAATTTTATCTACATAGTCTAATTTTTCCCAACCAAAGAAAGTGACATCTTTAAATTTCTTTTCAACGCCATCCACCTTTTTCTTGGTTACGTCTTTTCCATCGTAAAAAACTTCAACAGTATCATTGAAACTTTCTCTTCCAAAATGTCCGTAAGAAGCGGTTTTAATAAAAATGGGGTTTTTCAATCCAAAGCGTTTTACAATAGCAAATGGACGTAAGTCGAAAATACCTGAAATACGTTCTGCAATTTCGCCATCACTCAATTTCTTTCCGTCTTTATCTTTCACTTTGGCAGTATTGTAAGTGTTTACATACAAACCCACAGGCTGAGCAACGCCAATAGCATAAGCCACTTGTACCAATACTTCGTCGGCAACTCCGGCGGCAACTAAATTCTTAGCAATATGACGGGTTGCATAAGCTGCGGAACGGTCTACTTTAGAAGAGTCTTTTCCTGAGAAAGCTCCACCCCCATGAGCTCCACGGCCACCATAGGTATCTACAATGATTTTTCTTCCCGTTAAGCCGGTATCTCCGTGAGGTCCACCAATAACGAATTTACCTGTAGGGTTTACGAAAAGTTTAAAATCGTTCTTAAATAATTTCTTTACGCGATCAGGCAAAGTTTTTATGATTCTAGGAATCAATATTTTAGCAACATCATCCTTAATTTTCGCCAACATTTTCTCTTCAGAGTCAAAGTCATCATGTTGAGTAGAAATTACGATGGTATCAATTCTTTTGGGTTTGTTTTTATCGTCGTATTCAATGGTAACCTGAGATTTGGCGTCAGGACGTAAATACTTCATTTTTTTGCCTTCTTTGCGAATGACAGCCAATTCTTGTAACAGTAAATGAGCCAATTCGATAGGCATTGGCATATAATTGTCCATTTCCTTGCAAGCATAGCCAAACATCATCCCCTGGTCGCCGGCACCTTGGTCTTCT
This sequence comes from uncultured Bacteroidales bacterium, assembly GCA_964543995.1. Lineage (GTDB taxonomy): Bacteria > Bacteroidota > Bacteroidia > Bacteroidales > CAIXTV01 > CAIXTV01. The sequence goes on along the minus strand of CAZJBB010000179.1, from coordinate 5,396 downwards.
TCCTTAGCCCTCACTACGCCTTGGTTGATATCGGAAGATTGTTCATGAATAGAAGAAACCAATCCGCATGAATCGGCATCAAAACGATATTCTGCCTTAGTATAACCGATGTTACGTATGGTTTCTCTCGCAACTGTTTGAATATCCACATATCCATTGGTTTTCACTTCGCCACTGCAAACGGTTAAGCCGGTGGTAACTAAAGTTTCACAAGCTACTTTTGATTCCGGATCCCACTTTAAAAATTCATCTAAAAGGGCGTCGGAAATTTGGTCAGCTACTTTGTCCGGATGACCTTCGGAAACAGATTCTGATGTAAATAAATATCCCATAATGTATAAGTTTAAATTGTATAATTAACTTAATGGGAAGTTTGTGTTGATTGTGTAAATGCAAAAAATTGGTTTAGCATTTTTTTTCTTCGTGGTTGCAATCAAACAAATCTTTCCACAATATTGGCAGCAAAAGTAATAATTTATCTGATAAGGAAAGGAAGCTTGCCAATTATTTTTTGGTCAATTGTTGGAAAATGTTCTCTAAGCCCGATTCTTCCTTTTTCATAGAAATAACCGCTATTTTATTTTCTACCGCAAAATTAAAAATCAAGGGTCTCACATCTTCACTCGAATCTGCTTCTACCACAAAATGTCCGTCTTTTTGTGATACTATTCTTATCAACCCCTTGATAGTCATCAACTTCGATTTATCAATGGGCTTGTCAAATTCAACCGAAATGATGTTTTTAGGGGTAAAAATAGCACTCAAATGCTGGGTAGAATCGTCTGCTACAATTTTCCCCTGGTTGATGATGATGGCACGGGTACAAATGGCTTCCACTTCCTGCAAAATGTGGGTGGAGAAAATGATGGTTTTTTGTTTCCCGATTTCCTTAATCAAATTACGAATTTCCACAATTTGATTGGGGTCCAAGCCGGAAGTGGGTTCATCTAAAATCAATACTTCCGGGTTATGGATTAAAGCTTGAGCCAAACCCACCCTTTGCTTAAATCCTTTGGAAAGGGCACCGATTTTCTTTTTTTGTTCCACTTCCAAGCCGGTAATATCAATGATCTCTTTTACCCTTGCCGAAACTTTTTTTATTTTGTGAATATTGCCTATAAACTCCAGATATTCTTTCACATACATATCCACATACAAAGGATTATTTTCGGGCAAATAACCGATTTTCTCTTTAATTTGCATGGAATGATCGAAAATATTAAAGCCATATACAGATACTTCCCCTTCTGAGGGGGGGATAAAACAGGTAATGATTTTCATCATGGTGGACTTGCCTGCTCCATTTGGACCTAATAAACCCACAATTTCGCCCGGTTTTATGCTAAATGAAACCTTATCTAAAGCTTTTTGTGCTCCGTATAACTTGCTGATATTTTTTACTTCAATGGACATATATCTTCATTTTGCTGCAAAGTTAATATAAAATGCTTGTCCAAAAAGATTCCATAAATAGCCATAGCGATTTTGCAAAAATTAGCATTCTCACGCTAGTCCCCCTTGGGTTTTTCAATAAAAATGTAATTGCCGTTTTTCGAAAACATTAGCTCATGCTTATCCACAATTTCCAAAATTCGAAAATTCACCTCTTCCTTAACTTCGTAAAAAACATCATATTCAGGTGAATTGACAAAAAACAATATTTGAATTACGATAGAGGCATTTCCCAGTTCGCTGAACTTTACCATAAAATCTGAATTGATTTTGGGATGACTTTCGAGATACTGGCTTATCTCTTTAGTTAACAAACTGATTTTTTCAATAGGGGTATTATTGCTTAATTCGAGATTGAATTTGGCTCTCTGAAATGTACGCAGACTTAAATTGTCTAATTCCCCTTCGACCAATCTTTTATTGGGAACCGTTACAAAGGTTTTTTCCATGGTTCGGATACGTGTACTTCGGAAACCCACTTTCTCAACCACTCCGGTAATGTCGTGCACTTTCACCAAGTCGCCCTGAACAAAAGGCTTATCCAGAAATATGGTGAAAGAACCCAGCAGATTTTCAAGGGTTTCTTTGGCAGCCAAAGCAATGGCTAAACCTCCAATTCCCAAACCGGCCACCAAGGAACCCACATTAATGCTGAATACGGTTCCCAAGATAATAAATACGCCTAGGATTACGACAATCACCTTAAGTGCGTCGATTAAGAAGCTGACGATTTGGTCATTGGTTTTTGAACCACTTCTTTCTCCTCTTTTGACAAGAATTTCACCAATGACGTCAACCATTCTTAAAATAATCCAAATCACTACCGAAAAGAAAATGATCATGTATCCCTTTTCAAAAAACATTCTTAGTCCAAACTCACTTTTAGGAGCCAAATTCCATTCGGGAGGATATTTGAGTTGATTGATTGCCAAATAAAAGAAAATGAGCATGACCAAACTTTTGAAGGACTTATGCAACATGCTGAAGAAATGGTCCGAACTCATTTCGTTGGCATACTTTTTAAACATGCGGTATAAAAACTTGCTCGACAATCTCGGAATAAATCTTCGGAAAAGGATTCCAAAAATGAGTATCCCCACAAACCAGGCATACTTTTCTATGGTATTCCCTAAGAATTGATAATTTAAAACTTCATATATTGTATTCATTGCCAATGTTTTATTAAATACTATAGATTGGGTTTAATAAGAGATTTCAAAGGTACACTGCCTTTTGATATTTTTCAGAGAAATTTCACTTTTACCTAAAATTTATTTTTTGATTTACTAATTTCTTTGTTTTTTACTTTCCTTACTCATATTTACTTTTTAATCAACAACTTATAAATTTCCAAAAAAGCTTCAACATTGGGTGGTAATTTGTAATTTTGCATCACTAAAATATACTTTTCCATGAAACAACTTATTGAATGTGTTCCCAATTTCAGCGAAGGGAACGATATGAGCATTATCAAACAAATAACCGATCAAATTGAAACCGTTGACGGTGTTAAACTCTTAGATGTAGACCCGGGCAAAGCCACCAACAGAACCGTGGTAACTTTAGTTGGAACACCTGATGCAGTAGTGGAAGCAGCATTTCGTGCCATTAAAAAAGCATCTGAAATCATCGATATGAGTAAACATAAAGGGGAACACCCTCGTATGGGCGCCACCGATGTTTGTCCTTTTGTTCCCATTTCGGGCATAAGCATGGAAGAAACCGTGGTATATGCCAGAAAACTGGCAGAAAAAGTGGGCACAGAATTAGGCATCCCTGTATATTGTTACGAAAATGCAGCATTTGCCCCTGAACGTCGAAATTTAGCCAATTGTCGCTCCGGCGAATATGAAGGCTTGGCCAAAAAGTTTAGCGACCCCAATTGGAAACCCGACTTTGGTCCTGCCGTATTTAATCCTTTCACAGGAGCCACGGCTGTGGGTGCAAGAGATTTTTTAGTAGCATATAATATCAACCTCAACACCACTTCTACCCGTAGGGCAAATGCCTTGGCTTTCGATATTCGTGAAAAAGGTAGACCGGTAAGAGAAGGCAATCCCATTACAGGAAAAATTGCTTTGGATGCGAACGGAAAAGAAATTTGGACTCCGGGCTCATTAAAGGCTTGTAAAGCCATTGGTTGGTATATTAAAGAATACGGCATCGCTCAAGTTTCCATTAACCTGACCAATATCAGCATCACACCGGTGCATGTGGCTTTTGAGGAATCATGCAAAAAAGCACAGGAAAGAGGCTTACGGGTCACCGGATCGGAATTGGTGGGTTTGGTTCCTTTAAAATCCCTTTTAGATGCCGGGAAATATTTCCTTCAAAAACAAAATCGTTCCTTGGGGATTTCGGAAAGTGAAATCATTAAGATTGCTGTAAAATCGTTAGGTTTAGACGATTTAAAACCTTTCAATCCCAAAGAAAAAATTATTGAGTATTTATTAGAAGCCGAAAACCAAGAAGAAAAGTTAGTGGATATGACTTGTATGGCCTTTGCCGATGAAACCGCTTCGGAGTCACCTGCACCGGGTGGGGGTTCAGTTTCTGCTTATGTTGGCGCCTTAGGTATTTCTTTAGCAACCATGGTTGCTAATCTTTCGTCACACAAAGCCGGGTGGGACGATCGCTGGGAGGAATTCTCCATTTGGGCTGAAAAAGGACAAAGTCTGAAAGATCAATTAATGTTCTTAGTAGATGAAGATACCCGTTCTTTCAATAAAATTATGGATGCTTTTGGGCTTCCCAAGTCCAACGAAGAAGAAAAAGCAGCTCGTACCCATGCCATTCAAGAAGCTACCAAGTATGCAATTGAAGTTCCTTTTAAGGTCATGAAACTGGCTTTCGCTTCATTCGAAATTATTAAAGCCATGGTGGATACCGGAAACCCAAATTCAATAACCGATGCGGGTGTTGGAGCCATGTGTGCTTTAACTGCAATCAGAGGCGCATTTTTAAATGTAAAAATCAATGCTTCAGGACTAAAAGACAAGGATTTTGTAAATAATATATTGGCAGAAGGAAAAGTGATAGAAGAAAAAGCCGTGAAAATTGAACAAGAACTCATAGAAACTGTTCTTACAAACATTGCCTAATCCCAATATTATTTATTTGAACCCTGTAAAATGCTGTTTTACATCCCCGAAGACAAAGAAGTTAAAAGGAAAAAGCTTCCTCCTGAATATCAAGAAAAACAAAAACTGTACACATTAACTTGGCGAAGGTTTTTAAAAGCGGGTCGCTATGAATTGATAGTCATGTTTTTAGTTATCACTTTTTTCTTTGTAAACGAGATATTTTTCACCCACCAATTTTTTAATTATGTGGCTATTTTTCTTAATCCCTTATCGATTTATGGATACGCCCGAATTCCAATCTTGATCGCTTATCTCATCAACGATTGGCACAATCAGTTTGAAATGGATGTGGATGATAGAAAAATGTATTTCAAAAGTGGTAGGGTAATTTCTTTCGACGATATCGTTGAAATTGAATTCCATGTGGGTGGCATTTTCCCGGATATCATGCCTTCATTTTATCAGCCTTTTAGTCGTTATAAATACTTAGGAATTATTTTGGCAAGCGGAGAAAAATTCATCATTACCCATTTAATTATGGAAAAAATACTAACTTTCCCCCTTGAATTTACTTTTTTCAGAGATCCATACCCCATTATTAAACCAACAAAAATTTAATTTCTGTAAAATAATTTTAAATTTGTATTTTTAAATGAGTCTATGAAGAGAAATGTATTTTTTCTGGTTTTTATTTGTTCTATCCAATTTTCATTTAGCCAAATCAGCCAACCGGGCATTCCTCCTAGTTTTAAAACGGAAATTCAAGCTCAATTAACCAAAACCATTCCTTCGCTTTTAATGCCACAAGAGGATGTAAACCGCTTATCGAGGGAAGATGAAGTCAACAATGTGCATAAAGAC
>CAZJBB010000178.1:0-6916 GCA_964543995.1 uncultured Bacteroidales bacterium | reverse complement strand
AGATAGCTTCAGGTGACTGGAGTTCAGACGTGTGCTCTTCCGATCTTGCTTCCGGTAATATTTGGGTGGGAACCACTTGGAAAGGATTGAATAAGGTGAATCTGAATTCGGTGAGATTAAGCCATTATTACCACACATCGCAAAAAAATCTAAGTATTAATAATAATTTGGTTTGGGCCATTTATGCCGAGGACCCTAAAAAACTGTGGGTTGCCACCGAAAAAGGAATTTGTGTGTATGATAGTCTTCAAAAATCATATTCTTTTATTCAGCATCAGGAAAACAATCCCAATAGCTTGATTAACAATAAAGTGAGAAGAATTACCAAAGACTCAAAAGGGAACTTTTGGTTTGGCACTTTTGGCGCAGGTATGGACAAGTACAACCCCAAAACCAAAACCTTCACTCATTATTATCATATTCCGGGAAATCCAAACTCTTTAAGCTCGAACCGAGTAAACCATATTTTAGTGGATAAATCGGGTTTGCTTTGGATTTCTACCGAGGATGGGTTAAATTGTTTTGATCCGGAAAAAAACACATTTACGGTTTATCGTCATACTGATAATGACGCAAACAGCATCAGTTCTAATAATGTTTCTTTGGTTTATGAAGAATCCGATCGAATTTTATGGATTTCCACTTATAATGGCCTTTGTTGTTTCGATAAGAAAACCCGTCATTTTTATTCCTACTATTATCAGCCCGGAAATCCAAACTCTTTAAGCCACAATGTGGTTTTTGGAATTTGGCGCGATAACAAAGGCTTGTATTGGATTGGGACTTTTGGGGGTGGATTAAATAAATTCAATCCCATTACCAACGAATTCAAACACTATACTACTAAAAATGGCTTAGCAAATGATGTGGTTTATGATATTGTTGGAGATAAAAAAGGACATCTTTGGATGAGCACCAATTATGGCCTTAGCCGTTTTAACCCGGTAGATGAAAGCTTTATCAATTTCGATATACGCGACGGTATTCAAAGTTATGAGTATAATTTGGGCACTTGCGCAAAAAGTCCGGATGGACAAATCTTTTTTGGCGGAATGAATGGATTTAATTGCTTTTATCCCGAAGAAATTTCGAAAAACAACTTTATCCCTCCTGTTATTGTAACCTCAGTGAAAATATTAGACCATATTCTTGATAAAGACTTGGAGAACCACGATACCTTACTTCTTGAACACAACGAAAACTTTTTCACTTTTGAATTCTCGGCCTTAGATTTCACCAATCCTCAAAAAAATGCCTATCAATTTAAATTGGAGAATTTTGAGAGCAAATGGAACTATACCGATGCGTCCAAGCATTTTGCCGAATACACTAAAGTTCCATCAGGTACTTATATTTTTAAGGTGAAAGGAACCAACAGCAACGGAATTTGGAATAAAAAAGATTTCCAATTGGTCATCATCATTAAAACACCCTGGTGGCAAACCCTTTGGTTTCGATTTTTGGTAGTCCTTTCAATGGTTTTCCTTATTTCTTATGTTATACTGAATCGTTATAAAAGGATAAAGCGGAAAAACGAACTCGAAAAGCGCTTCATAGAAATAGAAAAACAAAAACTGAATTTTGAACAAACCGCTTTAAGATTGCAAATGAATCCACACTTCATATTCAATTCACTTACCTCCATCCAAAGTTTTATTTTAAATAATGACACCGAAAAAGCCATCGGATATTTGTCAAAGTTTTCTCAATTAATGAGACTCATTTTAGCCAATTCTAGAGAATCCATTGTCTCTTTGCGTAACGAAATCCATTTGCTAAAGAACTATCTGGAATTGGAAAAGTTGCGCTTTGGTCAAAAATTCGATTTTGAGATACTAATACAAGCCCAGTTGGACGATGAGTTTATTGGCATTCCTCCCATGCTGATTCAACCTTATATTGAAAATGCAATTATTCATGGCTTAGTAAATAAAACTCAAGGAAAGGGACTGTTAAAGTTGAAAATCGATTTTCACGAAGATATTTTGGAAGTAATGGTGGAAGATAATGGAGTAGGCAGAGCCAAAGCCATGGAAATAGTCGAAAAAAGCGGATATCAAAGAAGCTCAAGAGGCATGCTTATTACCCAAGAAAGGTTAGATCAATTAAATAAGCAAAAAGGGAAGACTTTTGAAGTAAAAATCATAGATTTGCATGACAAACAAGAATTGCCCTGTGGAACCAGGGTTAAACTGACACTGCAAACGGAAGAAATATAAATTATGATAACAGCCTATATTATTGATGATGAAGCTACTTCCAGAGATGCCCTGAAAGGCATGCTCCAAAGATATTGTCCTGAGGTTCAAATTGTTGGAGAATCCGATGGATTTCAAACTGCATTACTGGCATTAAAAAAGCAAATTCCCACGGTAGTATTTCTTGATATTCAAATGCCGGACGGAAGTGGATTTAGGCTTCTGGAGGAATTAGGAGACATTAATTTCGAAATTATCTTTGTTACCGCTTTCGATCAATATGCAATTAAAGCCATAAAATTCAGTGCATTAGATTATCTATTAAAACCTGTTTCTCCCGATGATATTAAAATTGCCATCGAAAAATTAAAACTTCAGCAGCAACACCTTAATATTACGAAAAATGTAAGGGTACTATTAAATAATCTTCAGCAACCCAACGAAAATCCTGATAAAATAGTATTGAAATCGGCAAGCCATGTGATGGTGGTTGAGGTAAACCAAATTCTACGTTTAGAATCCGACGATTGTTATACGCATTTCTATTTTATTGATGGAACTACCTTTATGGTATCAAAAACGCTGAAAGAATATGAAGACTTGCTAAACGAAACTCAATTTATTCGCACCCATAAATCGCACATTGTTAATATACAGCATGTTAAGAATTACAATAAGCTCCATGATGTATATTTGCTGGAGTTGTCTGATGGCTCTCAAATTCCGGTCTCCCGAAGAAAACGGGAAAAATTGAACGAAATCCTAAGTCATATATAAAACCGCAAACTGAATATTTCATACCGTTTCCTTAGTTTTAGTTTCGGGAGAGTATATTATTAACTATTTTTACCAAAAAAAAGCATGGAATCATTTTTATACATTATCGTTGCCATTCTTTGGATTGCCTTCTCACTGTACCGCTCACAGAAAAAACAAAGAGAAAAAGCAATGCTCAAGACCGAGACAGAGGTAAATTCCAACGCTGCGATAAATAACAAAGCAGCCATTGGGGATTTATTAGAAGAATTCTTGGGAAACAAAGGTAAACAGTTCCGCTTTGCTGATGAATCAAATGCAAATCCACAAAATATTTATACACCAACCACATCTTATGACAAAAACATTTCCATGGAGGCCAAATTATCTCATAAAACGAAAGTAGAAAAATCACCGGTAACGCCTACGCCTATTAGTAAAAGCAGACAAACCATTGCCCATGTTATTACGGAAGAAGCAGATCCCATATCTACAGAATTTGAGCTTCGGAAAGCCTTTTTTTATCAGACCATTTTAACCAGACCCTACAGTTAAAGTAGCGATATGTTAAAAAAAATTAATTGACTTTGGTTTTTTTTTTTAATTTTACCCACTTTTTGAATAAACCCAGCTAACAAGAATCAATTTAACGCACAAATTAAATCAAAACAGGATGTTACGAAAATTACTCCTTTCAATCGGAATTGCGCTAAGCTTTATAAACTTAGCACTATCACAGTCTGGAACCCTCAAAGGTACGATTACAGACTCCCAAACAAAACAACCCATTCCTTTTGCCAATTTGGTAATTGAAACCGGTGGAAAAGTTTTTGGCTCAGCCACCACTGACTTCGATGGAAACTATACCATTAAACCTATTCCTGCTGGAAAGTATGATGTTAAAGTTCAAATTCTAGGTTATAAACCCAAAATGATTTCCGGTGTTATCATAAACTCCGATAAGATCGTTAAAAATGATGTTATCATGGATCCTACCATGGTAAATCTTAAAGAGTTTGAAAAAGTGGAATATGTAGTTCCCTTAATTGGTGGTGATGCAGGTACGCAAGGGGAGACCTTTGTAAAGGAAGATATTAAAAACATGCAGGGTCGTTCAGCTCAAGCCATTGCAACCACTGCAGGAGGTGTATTTTCCCAGGATGGCGCCATGGGGAGTGTTCGTGGAAAACGTACCGATGGAACCGTTACTTATATCGACGGGGTTAGGGTAAGAGGATCCTCTTCGCTTCCAAAATCAGCTATCGAAGAAGTTTCCATGCTCATGGGAGGTTTACCTGCAAAGTTTGGTGAAGCTACCGGCGGTGTACTTAATATTGTTACCAAAGGCCCATCTCGCGAATTTGGAGGAAATGCCGAAGGTGTTACTTCTCAATTTCTTGATAAATTTGGATATAATGTACTTTCTTTCAGTTTAAACGGACCCATTTTTAATAGTAAAAAGAAAAAAGACCCCTCCGTTAAAAACAAAGATAATGAGGATGAAAAAACAGCTCTTTTTGGTTATTTCCTATCAGGAGAATATACTTATGAAAAAGACAACTACCCATCAGGTACCGGAGTTTGGTCAACAAACAGTGATAAATTAGGGGTACTTCAAGCACATCCACTTCGTTTAACCGGAATTCCCAATTCTTTTGCTACTTACCAAAATGCCGAATTTATTAGAAAATCGGATATGGTTAATAATACAGCTCGCTTAAATGCCGAAAGTTGGGGTATTAGTCTTGCCGGTAAATTGGATGTTAGAACTACGGAAACTACAAACTTAACCCTTGGGGGTTCTTTGGATTATACCAAAGGGCGTGATTGGTCATTCTCAAACGCCATGTTTAATTCGGAAAACAATGGAATTCTTACCCAAAATACTTGGAGGGCTTATGTTAAGTTCTCCCAACGCTTTGTTTCCGACACCGCCAGTAAGTCATTAATAAAAAATGTTTTCTATCAATTACAAGCAGATTATTCATCTTTCAGTTCTGTTGACCAGGACATTAACCACAAAGACAATTTGTTCAATTATGGTTATATCGGAAAATTCACCACAAACCGTGCACCTTCCTATGAATTAGGAAATGTGGTTATCGATAATCATCAATTTACTAATGTTAATATGCTCAATGGGTATTATTCTACCAGTATTAATTTCCAGCCTTCTGATGTAAATCCATTATTGGCAAATTATACCAACGATTATTACAATTTATTTGGTGGAGCAAGAAATTACGATTTTATTCGTCAAGGGGGTGGTTTATTAAATGGTGACCAACCCAATTCTGTGTATAATATGTATAGCAATACCGGAACTGTATATAATTCTTATTCCGTATTCAATCAATCACAAATCGGATTCAATGCCAATGCTTCGGCTGATATTGGTAATAATGCATTTGAATTCGGATTCCAATATGAGCAGCTTTCTAATAGCGCTTATAGTTATGCTCCGGCAGGACTTTGGACCTTAATGAGGAATTTAACCAATAAACATTTTGCTCAGTTAGACCTTTCAAATCCTATTCCTGTTTATAATTCTGATGGTGTTTTTATGGATACTGTAAATTATAATATGAAATATGACCAAGGTGCACAAAGTTATTTCGATATTGCCGTTCGACAAAAATTAGGTTTACCTATAAACAGTACAAAATGGATTGATATCGATAACATGGATCCTTCCTTTTTCAACATCAATATGTTTTCTGCCGATGAATTGTTGAACCAAGGGAATTCTTATGTGAATTATTATGGTTATGACTATACCGGTAAAAAATTGACCAAAAAACCTACCTTAGATGACTTCTTTACATCAAAAAATGCTGATGGAAGTTACAAAAGAGAAATTGGTGCCTATGAACCTATTTATATGGCCGGTTTCATTCAAGACAAATTCTACTTTAAAGACCTTATTTTTAACATTGGAGTACGTGTTGACCGCTTCGATGCTAACCAAAAAGTTTTGAAGGATCCATACTTGCTACAAGAAGCTTATACTGTAGGTGATGTTACTACCTTTAATTCCAACAATGGTCAAATTGCGGTGAATCATCCTTCAAACATGGGTTCAGGCTATATTGTATATGTTGATGATGCCAAAAATCCAACCAAAATCTTGGGTTATCGTAATGGAGATACTTGGTACAACGCTGCCGGTGATGAAATTACAGACCCCTCTTTGCTTTCACAAGGAACGGCTAACGGTAGAGTTACCCCTTATTTAGTGGATCCAAACCAAAAAGATGTTACTTCTTCTGCTGCCTTTAAAGATTATGACCCGCAATATTCTGTAATGCCACGTATTGCATTTTCCTTCCCGGTTTCTGACGATGCCTTATTCTTTGCGCATTATGATATTATCACAAAACGCCCAACTTCAGGAAACCAAATGGATCCGCTCGATTATTTATACATTAATATGAAAGGAACCAATCCAATCAACAACCCAAATTTAAAACCTGAAAAAACGGTTGATTATGAGCTTGGGTTCCAACAAAAACTAAGTAAGAAATCATCATTAAAAATTTCAGCGTATTATAGTGAAGTACGTGATTTGGTTCAAGCCTATCGTTTTACAGAAGCCTATCCTGTTACCTATATTTCTTATAACAACCTCGATTTTGGAACCACAAAAGGGATAACCCTTACATACGACTTAAGAAAAACGGGTAACGTTCGTGTTCGTGCCAATTATACCTTGCAATTTGCTAATGGTACGGGTTCCACTTCCACTTCTGCACTTGCTTTGGTTTCTTCAGGATACCCAAACTTAAGAACCTTAAATCCACTAAGTTATGACCAACGCCACGCCATTAAAATAAACTTAGATTATCGCTATGAGGAAGGGAAAAAATATAATGGACCTAAAATCACTAAACGTATTAAAGGAACCGATGTGTGTTGCGCCCGCAGGTGGTAGATGTTTCGTCGGGGGTCGAATCGGCGCCCGG
>CAZJBB010000177.1:0-6977 GCA_964543995.1 uncultured Bacteroidales bacterium | reverse complement strand
AAAAGCCAAAAGTTTGGTTTGGGGTGAAATGGTGGTTACAATAGTTCTGTTGCATCCTGTAGCCGGTGTACCGCAAAGTAAACCCGCAGCAAAAATGAGTAAGTTTTGTGGCGAAAATGCCTCTACTTCGGGGGATACCCTTTCCCACATGATTTTGGCATTGGTTCCCAAGCCTCCCAAATAGAGTTCCGTATCTCTAGCATCGGTGGCAACTCTTTCTATATTTCCACGACTTAAATCAATTTCTAAATTAAACCCGGTCTCAGCATACCTCATATATTTCTTTTCTGTTTTTCAAATTCGATTCGAATCCGTTTAGTTTATTACTTTTTTATGATATGCCCCTACAATGGGCTTACCTAAGTACAAAAATAAGAAAAATATTTCTTCAATTTACTTTATTTATCAATATTTAAGTTAATAAAATGCAAAAGTGCGAGCTTTAATTTATTTTGGTCTGTGAGAGAATATGTAACGGAATTGGAATGTCTGAAAAGAGCTTTTTTGAGAATGATTTTAAGAGCAATGGAAATTTAATGATGAAAGCAAGGAAACATAGTGTTTTTCTATAGATGCATTTTTTTTAGAAAACTTAAACCATTTATTATGCTGATGCCTCAATGCAGTTAAAAACCCACCCGTTTGTAGTGAGTTTTTATCTTTTATCCATTAAATATCATGGTTTGCGTTGCTTTTCTTTTGGTATGTTGATAATCCCTGCACCATCAACCAAGCATTGATTATTTATGTATATTATTTTTACAGTCACTTGAAAATCTTTCTTGTCAATACCAGCAAGGGTAATAAACCCGGATGCCTCTTCGCTATTTAAGATTGTAAATCCTTTGTCAGGATAATACTGAGCGTTAAAAATGGGGTCAAAGTCCAATCCCAGTTCAGGCTCCGCTTTGTAGGCATCGGTCATGATCTTGATATAGGTTGATTTAAAATTATCAGTCAGTAAAGTATTGTTTTTAACCCACTTATCTACATCGACTTGTTCTTTTCGACTATCACAAAACTTTTTATAATCATTAATGAATTTTAAAGCAATGTCTGAATTTAATTTCTGCTTATTTTGTTGGGTGGAGCTCGATTGAGCCATTACATGAAAATTCAAACTAAAAACCAATATCAAACCCAAATGCATTAACTTTTTCATTTTTAATATTATAAAGTAAAGATGTGCTAGGTATATTCGAAACATTCCCAATCCTAAGCACTGTGAACATTTCAAAAATACGAATTTATTTCAGAAAGCAAGAAAATAGTGTGATTTTCCGGAGAGTGGGAGTGACCCGATTAACTGATTTATGGGCTTAGATACATTAAAACCCATGGTCCCATTGTAAGTAATTTTACCCGATTTATCGGTGGAGTTAAGCAAATAGGGTCAAATAGTACTTGTTAAGCACCGTTTAATCATCAACATTAAAACGGTAGAATTCATTTCATATATAAAAATGTATTCCATAAAAGCACACCGTTTTCTATGAGTAAAGAGAGCTCATTTTCATCTATTTGTTCAAGTTTTTTGAAATGAAAACAAGTTTTTCCTTGCAAACATTTATAAAGGGAAGGAGCAAGCTCTTTCAATTTTGCATCCATATACAATGGAAAAAAATGAAATGTAACGCTATCTTTCCTCTGGGCAATCGAAGCGAAAAACATTCCTGGCACCATCTTTTTATTATATCCATAAGGTACTGGCTTATTCCCAATTATCTCATACGATGTATTTAATGAGTCCGCACTAACAATCATTGGGGGAACAAATTTCTCCAAGTTCTTTTTTATCTTATCGAAAATCAGCATTCTGGTTTCTTCTGTGATTGGCATATCTGTTATTTATTCATTAAAGAGCGGATACCGCTGAAAATGTCAAGTTAAGGTAAACTCATTTCTTAGATTGGCTGCTTCCAAATTAATTAGTTGATTCATCTTTTTATTAAATTATGCAGTCTTATTTCGTATTCTTTAAAGTTGTTTTTATGTCTTATAAACAAAGATGTGTCTTTGTCAAATAACTTGTTTAGTTCATATGAAGCCCATCCATGAATATAGGTCAAGTAAGATGGCCAAACTACAGAATTAGCAAAAACAAGCCCTAAGGTATCATTTATTAGGAATTCTCCCTCATCGTCAATTGCATTCTTTAAATGGAAGAAGTACTTCTTTATTTTATAATTCTTTTCTTTTATTACATAGTTTTTGCTTTCTTCATAAATACATGTGTCACCATTAATGAGAATGATTGAGTCATGCCCAAAAACAATTCTTAATTCTAATGAAGAATTCCTCTTTGTTGTATCAGGATATGGATCATATTTGAAAAAGATGTATTCTGAAGTTGTTTTTTTATCTAAAATGAAAGTATGAGAAATTTTACTGAATGGTAGATCATAATTATTACTCGTTACGTAACAAAGTTTTAGTTTTAGATTTGGTTTCTCTTCCTTGAATTTTGTATTGCCGCAAGAATATAAAAACAACATAAGAAGGAAGATACAATCTCTGCTCATTATTCAATTATTGTTGTGTTTTGTGGGATTTTATCCAACACAAATATATTTATTATTTAATAACTCAATGTTATGAAATTTTATTTCTACTATTCTTTTAAATAAGAAAAAGCTTTCCACTGTAAGATATTAAACACATCCACTTTTTAGCATTAATCAAAAAAGCCTTCCTCCCGGAAAGCTTTTTCTTAAAACGATGAAAAACGCCCTGTCCTGTTTAATCGGCAGTTGCAGCTGCATCTTCTTCGGGGACTGTTGCCGTTGCTACTTGGGCTTTATGATGCCTATGACCCAAGGCTATAAGTTTGCGCGCTTTAAAATAGATATCAAAAAATTCTTTGTGGCTGTTTTTATACAGCCCCATCATTTTATCTATTTTACTTAATTCCGCTTTGCAATTTTCTAATAACAACCTGATTGCAACCCTGGCTTCGGCCTTGCGGCGTATGTTTTCTTGAGGTGTGGTCAGGGAGGAATAAAAATCAGAAACCATCTGTTGTAACTCATCCACATCATTTTGAGTTATTTTGTATGTTTCCAATTCATTGATTATCAAAGCGGTTTCGTTACATACCATCTGTGCCTTGCTGGCTTGTTCCGTATGACGGCATCTTTCGAAATAGGAGGGGCAGAGACTCATCTTTACTTCTAAGCTTTGGTTTCCTGTATTTTTAGCATACGCATATACTATACCGCTTATTTTCAAAGTTTTGCCTACCATGAGTTTACGAGAGGTTTCTTTCACTAAAGAAGCCCCATTGTTCAGACTGTCGATGAAATTCATCTGAAGATCCACCTTCCCTAAATCGGCTTTGGTGTTTTCATAAGAATTTTCAAAAGGCGTGTAGCCTGTCCAAACCGGAGTGTAAGTGCCTAAGGTGCTTACACTGTTTCTGACCATGAGGGTCAGGTTTAAGGATTTTTTTTCCATAATTTAAAATTTAAAGTGTTTTTAATTTGGATGAATTTAATTGCATCATCATTGGAGACGGCGTTTTTCATTTTCGTTTGATTTTTCTATTATATACTGCAAGCCCTTTTCGAAATGGAAACCTATTATGAGAAAAAATGAAATATTTTTAAAATATGCCATAAGATGCAGAAAATCAGCAAGAAAGAAGTTTGACATTTCCTTCCAAAGCAATTAATGTATCCATTTCTGCCTAATTCTGCTATAATATCTGCACCGCTCAGCGAGATATTTTCGCTTTTTTATTCAACCGACAAAATCTTATTATCTATTGAATTTGAGTTTAATTCGATTGAAATTTGTTGCACCCTACTGAATTGTATCTAAGTCATCCGAAAGATCGTCACAGTCTATTGAACTTGCAACAAAGTCTTCCGAAGAGGAGTCAGAGTCTTCCGAAATTGTGTCACAGTCTATTGAACTTGCAACAAAGTCTTCCGAAGAGGTGTCAGAGTCTTCCGAAATTGTGTCACAGTCTATTGAACTTGCAACAAAGTCTTCCGAAGAGGAGTTAGAGTCTTCCGAAATTGTGTCAAAGTGTATTGAACTTGTAACAAAGTCCTCCGAAATGAAGTCGCAGTCCTCCGAATAGGTGGCGAAGTCTTCCGAAGTGGTGTTACAGTCTATTGAACTTGCAACAAAGTCTTCCGAAAAGGTGTTTCTCTCAATTGAATAGTGGAAAAGTTGAAAATGAAAAAGTGAAAAGTTCTCGCAGGGAAATGCAGAGTACATCGCAAATTTCGCAGAAAAAATTACCGTCATCATAAATTATAACCCAATAACTCCATCTCAGGGGAGATCAATAAGGGTCGTTAAGATTCAATTATTTCAATTTGTCAACCTTTTTTGTTCTTTAAAAAGAAATAACTACTTTTGCACAGAAAATCAATATCATTTCAAAATGGACGATGGACCTGCGCGAAAATTAATTATTAACCGGATTTAGCAGTCGAGCCATTTTTCGCTCCTCTGCATTAAAAACGAAAGGAGGTGCGAATGACCACATTCACAACATTTTATTTAAGCCGAATTCTCAATAAAAAAGTTTTTGACAAGGAAGGCAATTTTTTAGGAGTCATAAAAGATATACTCACCGATGCTGACTCTTTAAATCAAACATCTGAGCGTCCTATGGTTACTGGACTAAAGATAAAACGCCGAAACGACTTTTATTTCTACAATTTCAAAGGATTTCAAATAGAGAAGATTGATAATAAAATCAAAGTAATCTGTTTTCAAAAAAGTGCCTTATCTGAGGACCATATAAACAATGATTTGTATTTGGTTGGGAATGTGCTTGATAAGCAAATTGTTGACTTAAATGGAAGGAAATTGGTTAGGGTAAATGATGTTAGACTGGTTTCAGTAGCTGATGGAACTTATGCAATTGCTGTGGATATTGGCATTGAAGGTCTATTGAGAAGAATTGGAGTGGCGAAGTCACTCAAATGGATTTTATCTGTTTTTAGGGTTAATTTACCTTCCAAATTTATTCTTTGGGAAGATGTAGAAGCCATTGATTTTTCAAATTCCAATATCAAACTTTCGAAATCATACGCTAAATTACAAACATTACACCCTTCTGATTTAGCTGATATTATCGAAGATTTAGGTAAAAAATCAAGTATGGAGGTGTTTTCGGCTTTAGATGAAGAAAAAGCTGCGGATGTACTCGAAGAACTTGAAGTTGAAACTCAAGTTCATATTATAGAAAACCTTTCTATTGAGAAAGCTGCGGATGTTCTTGATAAAATGCCTGCGGATGAAGTTGCCGATATTTTGGATGAACTTGAAGCCGAGAAAGTAGAGTTGCTACTTAATGAAATGGAAAAAGACACTTCGCAAGAGGTTAGAGAGTTGTTGGTGTATCCTGATCGTGCCGTTGGGAGTATCATGTCTACAGAAGTCTTATCTTTTAGAGCAAACTACAGTGTCGAAGATGTTTATAAAGTATTAAGAGAACAAAAACCGGAAGCAGAAACATTATACAACCTATTTGTAACCAATGAAAAAGAAGAACTTATAGCCACTTTTTCATTAAGAGATTTAGTGGTTTCTCCTTTAGAAACTAAGATAGATCAAATCATGAAACCGTCTCCGGTACATTTATATGACTATCAGGTTATTGATGAAATAGCTGAATTTATTTCGAAATACAATTTGTTGGCAATTCCTGTTTTAGATAAAAATAATGTATTGCAGGGCATGGTGGTTATTGATGACGTTATCGACGATTTAATGGATAAAGGAAGAACCAACAAATAGTTATGGCTATGTTTAGAAATAGAAAAACATTTTTTAAACGCTTAGGCATATTTTTAGCCATTTTAGGTCCGGGAATCATTACCGGAAGCGTTGATAATGATGCCGGTGGAATCACCACTTATTCTGTTGCCGGGGCTTTGTATGGGTATAACCTATTATGGACACTCATTCCTTCATTTATAGTTTTGGTAGTCATTCAAGAGATGAATGCAAGGATGGGAATTGTTACTGGTAAAGGTCTGGCCGATCTTATTAGAGAAAATGCCGGAGTGAAAGTTACTTTTTTTATTTTCATTGGTTTATTAGTGGCTGATATTGGAAATACCACCACGGAATTTGCCGGAGTGGCAGGAAGTATGGAGGTGTTCGGAATAAGTAAATACATCTCGGTTCCCATCGTAGCCATTATGGTTTGGGTGCTGGTTGTTAAAGGAACCTATAAAATAGCAGAGCGCATTTTCTTACTATTTAGCCTGTCATTATTAATGTATGTGGTTTCCGCAATCATGGGTAAACCCCATTGGGACGAAATTGGACATTCTATCATTCATCCTCAAATGGAGTTTAATACTGAAAGTCTTGCAATGGTGATTGGAATTATTGGAACCACTATTGCTCCTTGGATGCAATTTTATATGCAGTCCTCAGTAATAGAAAAAGGATTGAAAATGAAGCAATACAAATATTCTATCATTGATATTGTTGTCGGTTGTGTTGCTACGGTGGTGGTTGCCTTTTTTATAATTGTTGCATGTGCTTCAACTTTACATGAGAATGGAATTCAAATTAACGAAGCTAAAGATGCTGCGCTGGCCTTAAAACCTTTAGCAGGAGCCCTGGCATCACAAGTCTATGCGTTTGGATTGTTTATTGCCTCCATATTTTCCGCTACTATTTTACCTCTGGCTACTGCTTTTTATGTATGTGAAGCTTTTGGATTCGAAGCAGGTATTGATAAGAAATGGGATGAAGCTAAGGAGTTCTACATTTTGTATACCGGGATTCTTGTATTAGCGGTAATTATAATTTTAATACCCAATGCACCCCTAATTCTCATTTCGTTATGGTCGCAAGTGATTAATGGTCTATTGCTTCCGGTGGTTTTGGTTTGCATGATTTTATTGGTGAACAATAAAAAAATCATGGGAAAATATGTCAATAAACCCATCAATAACATTATTGGTTGGGGAACGATTGCGGTATTAATTGCTTTGTCTTTA
>CAZJBB010000176.1:0-6999 GCA_964543995.1 uncultured Bacteroidales bacterium | reverse complement strand
CACGTCAGCAGGTGGAAGGTGGAGCACAAATTTTAGATGTGAATATGGATGATGCCATGTTGGATGCGGTGCAAGAAATGACCGCATTTTTAAACATGTTATCCAGCGATCCTGAGATTTCTAGAATACCAATAATGATTGACTCCTCTAAATGGGAAGTTTTGGAAGCCGGATTAAAATGTGTACAAGGAAAATGCGTGGTGAACTCCATTAGTTTAAAGGAAGGAGAAGAAAATTTCCTTGAGAAAGCAAAAGTGATCAGGAAATATGGTGCAGCGGTTATCGTTATGGCATTTGATGAAGGCGGCCAAGCAACTACTTTCGAAAAACGAATTGAAGTATGCAAGAGGTCCTATGATTTGCTAATTCAAAATGCAGGATTCTTGGCTCAGGACATTTATTTCGATCCCAATATATTGGCTATTGCCACCGGAATCAAAGAACATAATAATTATGCAGTTGAGTTTATAAATACCATACACTGGATCAAAGAAAACTTACCCTTAGCTAAAGTGAGCGGTGGAGTGAGTAACTTATCATTTTCATTTAGAGGAAACAATCAAATCCGCGAAGCCATCCACTCCGTATTTTTATTCCATGCTATCAAAGCAGGTATGGATATGGGAATTGTGAATGCCGGAGCCTTATTGATTTATGATGAAATTCCAGTGGAGTTTAGAAATTTGGTTGAAGATGTGGTATTAAATAAAAGGATAGATGCTACAGAACGATTGCTTGCATATTCAGAACATATTAAACCGGGGGCAGACAAAGAAAAACAAATACTTGAATGGAGAATAGAACCGGTTGAAGATAGACTAACCCATTCAGTTATTAAAGGAATTGATGAGTTTATTGAAGAGGATGTAAAAGAAGTGATTACACACTTTTCTCGCACCTTAGATATTATTGAAGGCCCATTGATGAAAGGAATGAGTATTGTGGGCGATTTGTTTGGCAGCGGGAAAATGTTTTTACCACAAGTGGTAAAAAGTGCCAGAGTAATGAAAAAAGCCGTGGCAATACTTCAACCATATATTGAAAAAGAACAATCAACCAATGGTGGGCAACAAAAAGCCGGCAAAGTTTTATTAGCTACGGTAAAAGGAGATGTGCACGATATTGGAAAAAATATTGTTGGAATTATTCTTGCTTGCAACAATTATGAGGTAATTGACTTGGGAGTAATGGTTCCTTTAGATGTAATTTTAGAAAAAGCTAAAGAACACCAAGTTGATATCATTGGTCTAAGTGGACTTATTACACCCTCCTTGGAAGAAATGATACATGTGGCAAAAGAGATGCAACGCCAAAGCTTAAATATCCCCTTATTAATTGGAGGAGCCACCACTTCAAAAATTCATACAGCAGTTAAAATTGCTCCCGAATATGATGGTCTTACCTTATATGTAAAAGACGCTTCACTTTGCATCCCTGTAGTAAATTCTATACTTTCACCAATCTTAAGGGATGATTTTGTTAAAGGAGTAAAACAAGACTATATATCAACCAGTGAAGAATACAAAGCACATAAGTCAGATTATCAGTATGTTAATTATCAGACAGCGAAAGAAAATGGCTTGAAAATTCGATGGGAAAAATCGATTTTAATCAAGCCAGCTTTCCAAGGGGTTAAGGTGCTGAACAATTATCCTCTTGCTGAAATTCGCAAATATATCGATTGGACTTTCTTTTTTCACTCTTGGAAACTCAGTGGGAAATTTCCGGCAATTTTAACCGATCCTATTAAAGGCGAGGAAGCCCAAAAGTTATATGATGATGCACAGAAAATGTTAGATGATATAGTGTCGGGTAACAAACTCACCGCAAATGGAGTCTTGGCTATATATCCTGCAAATACAACTCAAGAAGACGTTATCTTATATAAAGATTCAGAAAGAAATACAGCTTTAACAACCTTGCATTTTTTAAGAAACCAACAGCTTAAAGAAAAAGGGGTGCCCAATTTATCATTGAGCGATTTTATTGCCCCGTCTCCCTTTGAAGATTATTTGGGGCTATTTGCTGTTACGGCAGGTATTGGAATCGAAAAGTTAGTGGATTATTATCAAACTAGAAATGACGATTATAGTGCTTTGATGGTAAAATTCCTAGCGGATCGATTGGCTGAAGCATTTGCCGAATTATTGCATTTTAAATTCAGGACAGAATATTACGGCAATAGCTCCGAATCCATGTCCATTGAGAAGCTTTTAAAGGAAGACTACCCGGGAATTCGTCCGGCACCGGGTTACCCGGCTTGTCCTGACCATTCCGAAAAGAAAACCATTTTCGATATATTGGCAGTGGAATCCAATTGTGGTATCAATTTAACGGAGAACTATGCCATGTATCCCGGGGCATCTGTCTGTGGATATTTATTTACACATCCTGATGCTCAATACTTTAACCTTGGAAAAATTGATAAGGAACAAGTGTTTTCATATGCTTCTCGTAAACATTTAGATGTTTCACTTGTTGAAAAAGACCTAGCCAATTCCATTAATTATTAAAATCATGAAAATTTCCGACACCATACAACAGTCTGACCATACTTTATTTGCCTTTGAATTATTGCCTCCATTGAAAGGCGATACCATACAAACCATTTACGATACCATTGATCCTTTAATGGAGTTCGAACCTTCCTATATCAACGTAACCTATCATAGAGAAGAAATCATATACAAAAAGAGGGAAAAAGGACTGTTAGAAAAAAATGTCATACGAAAACGCCCCGGGACGGTTGGCATTTCTGCTGCCATTAAGTACAAATACAAGGTTGAGATTGTTCCCCATATTATTTGTGGTGGTTTCTCTGCCGAAGATACCGAGAATGCATTAATTGACATGCACTTTTTAGGGATTCACAATTTACTGGCTTTGCGTGGCGATACATTAAAACATGAAAAATTCTTTTGCGCCGAATCTGGTGGACATGCACACGCACTTCAATTGGTACAACAGATTGTGAATATGAACAATGGTCATTATTTAACTGAAGACATAGAAAACAAAAACCCAACTTCCTTTAATATTGGAGTTGCAGGATATCCCGAAAAGCATTCCGAAGCCCCTAACATGCAAACTGATTTAATGTATTTGAAGCAAAAAATCGATGCCGGGGCTGAGTATATTGTTACTCAAATGTTTTACGACAACCATAAGTACTTTCAATTTGTGGATGCTTGCCGAAGTATGGGAATTACGGTACCTATCATACCCGGTTTAAAACCCATTACCACTAAAAATCAATTATTGACTTTGCCTCAAACGTTTCATATCGACATTCCATTTGATTTAGCCATGGAAATAGGAAAATGTGCTGACAATAAAGCTGCTACTCAGGTGGGTATTGAATGGTGCATCCAACAATCCAAAGAACTTAAGAATACAGGTGTTCCGGTATTGCATTACTACACTATGGGAAAATCAAATTATGTGAAGTTAATTGCCGAAAAGGTATTTTAAGCAATCCTTCAATAATGATAATTATCAATTGATTTTCAGTACATTATTGTTTTAGCAGAATTTATTTTATTGAAAGCATTAATTTGCTTTTTTATGGCGAATCATCATTGATTTTCACAATGCCTTTCGAATAATTTCCTTTTTTATTATTACTTTTGAAGAAAAAACATGGAAGATATTTCAGCCTTAATGGCAATTTCACCCATAGATGGAAGGTACTACAAAACCACCCACGATTTATCTGCATACTTTTCTGAATATGCCCTTATCAAATATCGGGTTTATGTCGAAATTCAGTATTTTATTCGATTAGTTGAATTACCTCTGCCTCAATTAAGTAATGTTTCTATCGAAGACTTGACCAAACTCAATTTGATTATAGACGAGTTTAACGTTCAGGATGCCCAGAAAATAAAAGAAATAGAAAAAACTACCAACCACGATGTGAAATCGGTAGAGTATTTTCTGCAACAAAAGTTTGACGAATTTGGCATGTCTCAGTTCAAAGATTTCATTCACTTCGGTTTGACTTCTCAGGATATTAATAATACTGCAATCCCTTTATCCTTAAAAGAAGCCAGCGAGGATATTGTATTTCCGGCTATTGAAAAACTCATTAGCCAATTGCAAGGCTTAGCAGAACAATGGAAGCATGTTCCCATGTTGGCACGCACTCATGGGCAAGCTGCTTCTCCAACCAAACTGGGCAAGGAATTGCTGGTGTTTGTGGATCGACTTAATGCTCAATTTCAAGTATTAAAGTCGGTTCCCTTTTCAGCCAAATTTGGAGGGGCTACCGGTAATTTTAATGCTCATACAATTGCCTATCCTTCAATAGATTGGGCTCATTTTGCTAATCAATTTGTGGAAGATGTTCTTCAGCTCGATCGAATTCAATTGACCACTCAAATTGAACCTTACGACAATTTGGCAGCCTATTTCGATGCGTTGAAAAGAATTCAAAATATCCTAATGGATTTAAGCAGAGATTGTTGGTTGTATATTTTTATGGATTATTTCAAACAGAAAATCAAGAAAGACGAAGTGGGTTCTTCTGCTATGCCGCACAAAGTAAACCCCATTGATTTTGAAAATGCGGAAGGTAATCTTGGGATTTCCAATGCCCTTTGTGAACATTTTTCGGCCAAGCTTCCGATTTCGCGTTTGCAACGAGATTTGACTGATTCTACCGTGCTACGAAATATTGGCGTTCCGATTTCACACGCTTTAATAGCCATTAAATCATTAGAAAAAGGCTTGAATAAATTGATCTTAAATGAAGAAAAAATAAAATCGGATTTGGAAAACAATTGGTCAGTGGTGGCCGAAGCCATTCAAACCATTTTAAGAAGGGAAGGATATCCGAACCCATACGAAGCTTTAAAAGAGCTTACCCGCACCCACCAAGGGGTGAACAGCTTATCACTTTCTCGATTTATTGATGGTCTGGATATTTCAGATGCTGTTAAAAAGGAATTGAAAGCCATAACGCCCTATAATTATACGGGTATTTTCTGAATTCTTTTACATGAAAGATTTCATTCTATTTCTTAAAAATTTGAGACCCTACCGGGCAAATGTGTTTTTCAACGTACTATTAAACGCATTGACATCGGTTTTTTCAGTTTTTTCCCTGGTGTTGATTGCACCTTTTCTTAGTTTGCTGTTTGGTATCGGGGGTGCGGTATCCACAAACAAATATGCTTCAGACAATATCGTTTCAGCCTTATTTGATTTATTTTCCGATTATACACTCACCCATGGAAAATCTTCAGCCTTGCTCTTAGTTTGTGTTGGAGTAATTGCTTTATTTTTCTTGAAAAACCTCTTTTCTTACCTTTCCTTGTTTTATATGATTCCTATTCGAAATAGGGTGGTGCGAGACTTAAGAAATAAGGTCTACGAAAAATTGGTAATTCTTCCGCTAAGCTTTTATTCGAAACACAAAAAAGGGGATATACTTACGCGTACCATTAATGACATCCAAGATATAGAGTTTTCTATTATGAGACCCATTCAATCCTTATTGAAGGATCCCATTTTAATTATTTTTTATTTGGTGGTTTTATTCATGATAAGCTATCGATTAACCCTTTTTGTATTTATCATGTTACCCCTGATGGGAGCCTTTATTTCCGGAATTTCCAAAAGTTTAAGACGAAAATCGGTAAAAGCAAGGAATATGCAATCCAATTTGTTGAGCATGATAGAAGAATCCATTAATGGTTTAAAAATTATTAAGGCATTCAATGCTATTCGTTTTGCTGAGAAGAAGTATAAAGAAGAAAATGAGGCATTTACTAAGTTGTACATTAAAATATATCGCAAAACAGACTTGTCATCACCTTTAAGTGAATTCTTAGGGACCATTGTTATGATTGGGATTTTATTGTATGGTGGAAATTTGGTATTAGGCTCCAAAGCCGGTTTACAACCTGCAGTTTTCATCACTTACTTAGTCTTATTTTCACAAATCATAAATCCTTCAAAAGCCATTTCTACAGCTTTTTACAACATTCGGAAAGGGATGGCCTCTTTTATTAGAGTTCAGGAATTGTTAAATGCAGAGGAAATGATTGTAGAAAAGCAAAATGCAGTTCCTATTAAGTGGTTTCAAAAAGAAATCGCATTTAAAAATGTTTCTTTTGCTTATGAAGAAGAATTGGTGTTGAGAAACATCAATTTAACCATTCTAAAAGGAAAAACCATTGCCTTAGTAGGCGCTTCAGGAGCAGGGAAGTCTACGTTAACTGACTTAATTCCACGTTTTCAAGAAGTAAGCGATGGTGAAATTACCATTGATGGAATTCCTTTACCGAATTTAATTATTTCTGACCTTAGAGAATTGATAGGATTGGTATCTCAGGATACGATTTTATTTAACGATTCTGTATTCAACAACATTACTTTTGGGAAAACCAATATAGCCTATGAGGATGTGGTGAGTGCAGCAAAAATTGCCAATGCTCATGAATTTATAGAACAAATGCCCAATGGCTACCATACCCATATTGGCGATAAAGGATCACAGCTTTCCGGTGGTCAACGTCAAAGAATCAGCATTGCAAGAGCAATATTGAAAAATCCACCCATTCTTATTTTAGACGAAGCCACTTCCTCCTTGGATTCTGAGTCGGAACAAATTGTAAATCAAGCCATTTCAAACATTATGCTGAATCGAACCTCCATAGTAATTGCGCATAGACTCAGCACCATTTACCATGCGGATGAAATTATTGTATTGGATAAAGGAGCTATTGTGGAAAGAGGGACCCATCATGAATTAATGAAAATGGAAGGGAAGTATAAAAAGTTACACGACCTTATGCTTCAATCAAAAGCACAATCTGCTCCTGACTTCGTCAAAGATTCACCCTGAAAATTGCTGAAGAAATTTTCAGCAAATGGCTTAGCATTCAATTTGACTTTTGGAGTTTAGAATATTATTTAATGTTACTCAGCCATTGTAGAGATAAAGTCAAATATTAAGTTGTTCTTGCTAAAATATGTACTTTTTGCTTGACCAAA
>CAZJBB010000175.1:0-7067 GCA_964543995.1 uncultured Bacteroidales bacterium | reverse complement strand
CATAGGGTATAAAGCCGGTTTTAACGAAACAGGTTCCAATAAGCTTTATGTTTCTAATAGCGAAACCTCTAATCCATTGATTTATGGTGATTTTTCGAATATCCGGGTGGGTATAGGTACCGGCACACCAGCCACCACCTTACAAGTTAATGGAGTGATTACAGCCACCGGTGGCAACTCCACCAACTGGAATACTGCCTATGGCTGGGGAAACCATTCTGGATTATATCGCCCTATAAGCTGGAATCCATCTTGGCCAGACGTAACCGGAAAACCCACTTTTGCCACGGTGGCCACATCAGGGAATTACAACGATTTAACCAATGTACCCACCACCAATGGTTCAGAAACAAAAATCTATGGAGGTGCTAATGTCTACATCAATGGCGTTGGAACGACTGCAAATCCATATATTATTAATGCAAACTCAGGATCAAGTAGTGGTGGTTTTACCCATTATATAGGTGAACTATTTGGAGGAGGAATCGTATTTTATGTATGGAAAGATGCTTATGGAACGGAACATGGTTTGGTTGCTTCTTTGACTGATTTGGTAGGGATTTCTTTAGGGGGTGTGATGGCAATATGGATTCAATGGAGTAATGTTACGTCAGGTTATGCGAATGCTTCATCATCCGTTGATGGTTTGGCCAACACCAATGCCATAATTGCGCAGAGTGGCCATACCTATAGCGCTGCTTATCTTTGTACCCAATACAGCAATGAGGGTTACAATGATTGGTATTTGCCTTCAATCTATGAATTATCCCTTTGCCAATCAGCCGCTTTCGTTATCAACACGGTTTTAGGAGAATGGGGTTGGACTGTGCCATTTTATGGTGATCCGGGTTATTGGAGTTCAAATGAATATATGGGTGAAGCATTTTATCAAGATTTTTCCACAGGAACACGTATGCACTTTCCTAAATCAAATTACAATTGCGTAAGGGCTGTAAGACGCTATTGAGGTAAAAAATACGGTTGCTTTTAGCGCATTGTTTTAAGAATTAATCTTTCTCTACTTTACCGGCTTCATCCTCCTTATTCCTTTTTTTCATCCGAATGGCCCCTCTTATGACAATAAAAGTGGTAATAGCGATAAACCCAAAAATGATATATTCCAATTGATCTACCAATCCCGGAAATTTTCGACCCAGAAAATACCCAATGGGAACTAAGGTCCAAACCCAAAGAAATGCTCCGGCAATGTTATAGGTGTTAAACTTCCAAAAATTAATATTCATGATGCCCGCAATAATGGGGACAAAAGTTCTTACAATGGGCAAAAAACGTCCGCCAATGATGGATAATCCCCCATGGTTTTCATAAAATTGCTTGGTCTTTTCCAGATGTTTCTTCCTGAAAAACAATGAGTTTTCTCTGGCTAATATTTTTTTTCCGAAAAAGCGCCCTGAAATATATCCTGTGATATTTCCAAGAATGGCTACCGCTGTAATCAGAAAAAGCATTAAGACAATATTGACATCCAAATCTTTAGTTCCACATAATAAACCTGCCGAAAATAATAAGGCATCTCCCGGGAAAAAAAATCCAAAAAACAAACCCGTTTCAGCAAAAATGATGATTAACAATAAACCTAATCCGCCATAAGTAATAAGTTTCTCCGAATCAAAGAGAATAGAGAAAAAATCACTAATTTGTTCCATGAAAATGCATGCTAATTATTTCGGCAACTGCTTCCACACTCCGGATATTTTGTAAAAAAGGCAGCTTCGGCACAATCCTCAGGACTGCAACAAGTTTGGCAAGCCCTACGATAAGATTGAATTTTTGTAATTTGAATATCAGGTGAATAGAAACCCGGTTTTAAAGGTTCTGTTTTTAAAAGGTCAGTACTCAGGTATTTTTTATTGTCATCAGCGAAAACGGTAGCCACTACCGCTTTTGCACCTATTTCATTCTGAATTTTCAAAGCACCTAAGAAATTGGCCCCCGAAGAAATGCCCACGCCCAACCCAAAATGGGCTAACTTTTGAGCCATGATGATGGAATCGCCATCGTCCACTTCGACAATGGAATCTAATTTATCTAACTCAACAATGGAAGGAATAAACTCATCGGAAATTCCTTGTAATCTGTGTTTTCCTACTTTGTGGCCTGTGGAAAGGGTAGGAGAGTTCGATGGTTCAAGTGGGTGAACACTGATGCCGGGATCTTTTTCTTTCAAGTACTTGTTCATCCCCATAACGGTTCCTCCTGTTCCCACGCCGGCAACAAATGCTTGTAGTTTCAACTCCCTGAAATTTAGCTGCCACCACAACTCCGGAGCCGTAGTCAGATAATGGGCTTCGCAATTGTCAGTATTTGAGAATTGACAAGGCAGGAAAGAATTAGGTAAGGAGGCAGCCAATGCATTAGCCATTTCTATACTGCCTAAAAAGCCACCTTCTTCTTTGCTCACCAATCGAATTTCAGCCCCAAATCCTTTAATTAAATTAATTCTTTCTGAACTCATCCAATCGGGCATAAAAATAGTCACCGGGTGACCTAAGGCTCTTCCAATAGCCGAGATTGAAATTCCGGTATTGCCACTGGTAGCTTCAATGATGGTTGAATTCGGAAGGAGGTTTTTATTCGCAATGGCTTTGCTCAGAATATGATAGGCCATACGATCTTTAATGCTGCCTGTCATATTCAGGTTTTCGGCTTTTGCGTATAAGGTTCTTTTTTCTCCTTTATATAAGAAATCAATGACTAATAATGGGGTGTTTCCAATTAAACCCGATAATCCATAAATTCCGGTAGTGTATGGCATATTATTGTAATCTTTGTTTTAAACTGCTTTTTAAATAGAAGGCGAATGTACAAAATTTTCAAAAACAAGCTTTGCTAAAATAAAAGAGACCTAAAACTTAATTGAAATACGTAATTTTGTCAAACAAGGGAAATATTATGCAATATCGAAATTTACAATCATTTATTGAAAAGTTAGAGTCTGAAAATGAGCTTCTTAGAGTGAAAGAATACTTTTCGCCTGAATTGGAAATTACTGAAGTAACTGAGAGAATTATCAAATCGGGAATAAACAAAGCCATCCTTTTTGAAAATACAGGGTTTGATTTTCCGGTGTTAATGAATATGTTTGGTTCAGAAAAAAGAATGAGTTTGGCTTTAGAAGTTGGAAGCCTGAACGATGTGATAAAAGAAATTGACGAAATGACCCTTGGGCTATTGGGCCCCAAAAGCGGTTGGGTCGATAAATTAAAAACCTTGCCCTTGCTGAAAAAAATTAGTGGGTACTTCCCCAAGTCCTCTAATAAAAAAGGGGAATGCCAGGAAGTGATTATGAATAATCCTGATTTGACTCAGCTTCCAATATTAAAATGCTGGCCTCATGATGGAGGGAATTTTATTACATTTCCTGTGGTACATACCAAAGATTTAAAGACCGGAATTCGTAATGTCGGCATGTACCGCATGCAAGTTTTTGATGGTCAGACAACAGGAATGCATTGGCATTTGCATAAAAATTCTGCTCGACATTATCATGATTATAAAGAAAAAAACATGAAAATGCCGGTAGCAGTTACCTTAGGCGGCCATCCGGCATATACCTATTGTGCAACAGCGCCGCTGCCTGATCAAGTTGACGAATACATTTTTGCGGGTTTCTTAAGGAAGAAAGCCGTAACTATGGTGAAATGTTTGACCGTTGATTTAGAAGTGCCAACTGACGTTGATTTTGTGATCGAAGGTTATATTGATACCACAGAGTCTCTGAAGGAAGAAGGTCCTTTTGGCGATCATACCGGATTTTATTCTTTGACCGATCTCTACCCGGTGTTTCATGTGACTTGCATCACCCATAAAAAAAATGCCATATACCCTGCAACTATTGTTGGAATTCCTCCACAAGAAGATGGTTGGATGGGAAAAGCTACTGAACGCATCTTTTTAAAGCCGATTCAAATGACCATAGCGCCGGAGATATTGGATATGGTCATGCCTTTTGAAGGAGTGTTTCATAATATTGTTTTGGTTAAAATTAAACAATCTTACCCCGGGCAAGCTTTTAAGGTAATGAGTGCACTCTGGGGCGCCGGACAAATGATGTTTAATAAATTCATGATTGTTTTTGGTGAACATGTTGACTTGAATTCCCCGGAAGCTTGCATGAATGAAATGCTTAACAATTTCAATCCGCTTGAAAATATTTTTTTTTGTCAAGGACCCTTAGACGTTCTTGATCATTCGTCGCCTGATTTTGTATATGGGGGAAAAATGGGTATCGATCTCACTCCAAAATTGGCTTCAGAAGAAAAGAAATCCAAGCCCATTTTTATACATGAAGCTTTGATTCAAAAAGATAACTCCAATGTGTTGGAAATCAACAGTAAACTCATGCATTTTGGGGTGTTGGCGGTTCAGGTTAAAGATGCTTCTTCCATGACCATAAAATCCTTGCACTCCAGCCTTTGTCAATCGGCGAATCCGTATTTCTCAGGGATAAAGGTCGTGTTGTATTTGGATGTAAGCGTTTTGGAAATGGATTTTTCGACCTTAGTTTGGTTAACGGCCAGTCAGACAGATGCAAAAAATGATTGCTGGGTAGAAGAAGTTAAAAACGAAACGCAAGCATACGGTGTTTTAGCTATGAATGCCTCTCGAAAAAGATCTCAGGATGGATTTCCACGTCCTTGGCCACAAGTGGTTTTAAGCAACCAAAAAACAATAGAATCAGTAGATCAGAAGTGGAGTAGGGCTTTTAACTTTGATTTGGTTTCTTCTCCTTCCTTGAAATACAAAACCCTTTCGCCGGGAGATGCGGCTGTATGGGATAAAAATGAATAGGATTTAATAGGTTTTAAGGATTTATATAATTATTCACGATGAAAACTTAAGATAGATTAGCGTTATTTTCATCAAAGAAGGGAATAAGTATTATTTTTGCAACCTTAATTTAAACAAAATACAATGACACAAGCTGAAATTCATACCCAAAAAGGCATCATGAAAGTTAACTTTTTCGATAATGATGCTCCCAATACCGTTAAAAATTTTGTTGATCTTTCTAAAAAAGGTTTTTACGATGGATTAACGTTTCATAGAGTAATCCCTAATTTTGTTATTCAAGGTGGATGTCCTGATGGTACAGGAGCCGGTGGACCCGGTTACTCCATTAATTGTGAACTAACAGGCGATAATCAATATCACGATAGAGGCGTTCTGTCGATGGCACATGCCGGAAGAAATACCGGTGGATCTCAATTCTTTATTTGTCATAGTCGCGACAATACTGCTCATTTGGATAGAAATCACACCTGTTTCGGAAAAGTTTTTGAAGGTGCGGAAGTGATTGATCAAATTCGCCAGGGAGACGTTATCGAAAAAATCGTCATCATTGAAAACCAAGGTTAAAACGCTAGCTTTTAGTCTCGAAGAAGATCATATCCAGCTGATTCGTTTGCTGAAATTTTTAAACATTGCCGAAAATGGAGCACATGCAAAATGGCTGGTGGATGAAGGTTTGGTAAACTTGAATGGAAGCTTAGAGTACCGTAAAAGAGCGAAATTGAAAAAAGGAGATAGGGTTGAGGTGGAAGGATTCTTGATTCAAATTTCGTAAAATCCCATATTATCTATTTAACAATCAGTGCTTTATTTTTTGTAAAGTACCGAAGGTGTCGCCAAGAAGGTGTATTACATATTTTATATCTTTGTAAACTTTTGAATATTTGATGCAATGAATTATAAGAAGTTAACAGCCTTGTTAGGCTTCATTATGCTTTTTATCATCATTTTTGTGTATGCTAACCATTTTCATAATAGCTTTCACTTTGATGATAATCATACTATTGAAAACAACCCGGCGATTCGATCCTTAGCCCATGTGTGTAGTTTTTTTACAGATGCACGAACCTTAACTCCGATTCCTGAAAATCAGGTGTATAGACCTTTAATTACCCTTTCGTATGCAATTGATTATAAGATTAATGGTGGACTCAAAGACACATTTTGGTTTCATGTCTCCAATTTTACAGGATTTATCTTATTGCTTTTCATACTGTTTTTTTTCTTCTTAAGAGTTTTCAATCAATCGATTAAACATCCTTGGAATTATTATTTAGCCCTTTTTGCGGTTTCATGGTTTGCCTTGCATGCAGCCATTGCGGAAACAGTAAATTACATCTGCGCCCGCTCCGATTCTTTTTCAACTCTTTTCCTTGTTTTAGCAATGGTAATTTTCATTTTCTGGAAATCCGGAAAGAAATATTTTTTGTATTTAATACCATTTATCATCTCTGTTTTGCTTAAACCAACGGGTTTGATGTTTGCTCCTATATTGCTGGTTTACATAATATTATTTGAAAAGGAGTTGTCTTTCTTTGACCTTTTCAAAAGCCAACACTTCCCTCAATTAAAATCGGCTATTCTATGGACCATTCCGGCTTTTACCTTAGCCGCTTTTTTATATGTTTTTCAGTCAAAAATGACGCCTCCTACTTTTGTGCCCAGCAACTTATCGGTGTATAATTATATGATTTCCCAGCCCTTTGTGTGGTTATATTACTTTAAAAGTTTCTTTTTGCCGAACCAGTTAAGTGCTGATTATGATTGGGTGGCGCTAATATCAATATGGAATTGGAGATTCTTTGTAGGAATCCTCTTTATTTTGCTTTTGTTAACCATTAGTTTTATTGCGTCAAAAAAGAAATCTACACGTCCAATAGCCTTTGGAATACTGTGGTTTTTTTTGGCTTTAATCCCTTCTTCTACCATAGTTCCTTTTGCGGAAATATTAAATGATCATAGGGTATTTTTCCCTTATGTGGGTTTAATGATCTCTGTTTGTTGGTCCATCTTTTTATTACTAAAGTACTTTGAAAAGGAAATTAAAGAGCAAATACTATTTAAATTAGTGATTGCAGTATATGTTGTATTTATCATTGGGACAAATGCTTATGCAACACACGAGCGAAACAAAGTTTGGAAGAATGAAGAAACCCTCTGGTTAGATGTTACCCAAAAAAGTCCCGGAAATGGGAGGGGATTGATGAATTATGGTCTCTCGCAAATGGCTGTGGGTAGATATAAAATTGCCTTAA
>CAZJBB010000174.1:0-7121 GCA_964543995.1 uncultured Bacteroidales bacterium | reverse complement strand
GCTTCAAACCACATGTCGATTTCGCAAAGACGAAGTCTCCTTCACAACAGGTCGAAACTCTTTGACCTATTGGACTTCGAGTGCAATCGAGAAGTCCTTTACTTTTCCGACCCCACCAAACTTTCCCCACTGAGATTGCTTCAGCCGACATGTCAATTAATCTTTGACCAAAAGAAAAATATTCCATCCAACATGTCGGCATCGCAATGACGAAGGCTCCTTCACAACAGGATCTGGACTCGATGACCTACAGGACTTTGAGTGCAATCGAGAAGTCCTCCGTCTTTTGTGGTCTTTGTGAAAATTCTTGGTGCCCTTTGTGGTAAAATTTATCTTTCAAGTGCTGCAACCCATAAAAGATAATCTTCCGCTTCCGGACAAGTAATTCCGCAATAATTCTACGACCTATTTTCTTCTATCTTTCCCAAGGGTATACTTCAGCCCTATTAAGTATTGTCTACTGCGACTTTTAAAACTTGCAGATTCTTTATTGGCTGTATTAATCAAGCCCTGGTTAAATCTTCCTTCTATGGAAATCTTTTTAAAGATGTTATAGGATAAAAATATTGTCAAGCTTAAATCACTCTTTATTAAATCATGAAGAGTTATTGAAAATAGTGTGTCCCAACCTCGGAATCCATAATTATGTACTTTTCCAAAATTGTTTAACAAAAACGAATATTGGGCACCAAGGTTAATTCGAAATTTATTTATTTTATATTGGAAAGTAAAAGGAATTGCCAAATAATCAAATTTCCTTTCCAAATTATCATAACTTTTCCCATTGTCAATATTATCTGTATAATAACCCCAAAATGAATTGATTCTATTATAAAGAATATCCAATTCTACCGATGATTTTCTCGAAATATTATATTTTCCAAATACACCTGCTAGCCAATTAGTTCTGTATTCATTCGTATAATGCTGAATAGATCTAATAGGGGTTATGTCATTGTAGATTGTCCCTATACCAGAAAAGACTTCAATTCCAACATCGAATCTTGTAATTGAAGTATCCCTTTGTGCACTGGAATAGCTACAAATGATTAACCCAATTATAATGAGAATGTTTTTTTTCATTTTAAAAACTATTGTCCGATAAAAGTAAGAAATTTCTTTTTGCTTTTTTTGCAATGCACAGAAAACACTCTACAAATTAATGTCTTTCAAATGCTTAGGTGTTTTCAATTGCACCAACTAGAAATTCAATGCAAACTCTACTGCCGCCTTAGAATGTAAAAAAGTAGTATCAAATAAAGGGATTGGAGTATGCTCCTGTTTCAAAATTAAAGGCAATTCGGTACACCCCAAGATGATGCCTTGTGCTCCTTCGTTTTCAAGATTTGAAATGATTTCCAGCAATCGTCTCCTGCTTTCCGGAAAAATTTCACCGGAAAATAGCTCTTCGAAAATAAGTTTATGCAACCATTTTCTTTCTCTTTCTTCAGGAATAAGGATATTTATCCCCTGCTTTTTAAATAAATTTTTCAGGAAAGGTTTCTCCATAGTAACTTCTGTGCCCAAAAGAGCCACCTTATGAAAGCCTTTATTTTTAATTTCCTGAGCAGTTACTTCAGCAATATGAAGAATAGGGACTTTAACC
Organism: uncultured Bacteroidales bacterium; assembly: GCA_964543995.1. Lineage (GTDB taxonomy): Bacteria > Bacteroidota > Bacteroidia > Bacteroidales > CAIXTV01 > CAIXTV01. Next base: position 5,515 of record CAZJBB010000174.1, on the reverse strand, counting down.
TGTTGTTGAATTTCGTTGTAAATCAGATGCATAGTATTAGCCCCAATCAGAATGATTTCGGCTCCTGAGCTTTCCAAAATTTTAGCAGCATTGGAAACTAGCTGTATCAGGGCAGGGAAATCTCCATGTTCAATGCAAATCTCTACATCATTAAAATTCAAAGAATTAATTATCATTTTGCAAGAGTAATGAGTCCCCAATTTTTGCTGAACCATTGTGTTCACATGATGGTAATACGATTGGGTGCTTTGCCAACTAATGCCTCCGATAAGTCCAATTGTCTTCATACAAATTAGATTAAGAATTAAAAAAACATGAGAAGGATTGAATTATTTTCATTTGTCAGCTTTGAGATTATAGATTTTTCCACTCACAATCCTACACAATCTTCCCATTCAATATTGTAACACTCACTTTATTGCTTCCATAAGCATACGGCATAAACTGATAGGAAGGAATGGGTGAAGTGATAAAGATGTTGGCTTTTTTACCAATGGCAATGCTTCCCAATACATCATTTACGCCCATGGCATAAGCACCGTTTATTGTAGACGCATTGATGGCTTCTTCCGGGGTCATTTTCAGCATGATACAGCCCATGGATAAAATCAATTGCATATTTCCTGAGGGAGAAGAACCCGGATTAAAATCGCTGGCTAAAGCTATGGGTAAACCGGCTTCTATCATTTTACGCACCGGAGGATGAATCATATTTAGAAAGAAAGCAGCTCCCGGCAACAAAGTGGGCATGGTTTCTGAAGAAAGTAAACATTCAATTTCTTTTTCCCCTGTATATTCCAAATGATCCACCGAAAGGGCGTTGTATTTTACTCCAACCTGAATGCCTCCCGAATAATCCAATTCGTTAGCATGAATTTTTGGTCTAAGACCATGTTTTAAACCGGCCATTAAGATTCGTTCTGTGTTCTCCACTGTAAAAAATCCTCTATCACAAAACACATCAATATAATCGGCCAAATCTTCGGCTGCTACAATAGGAATCATTTCGTTGATGATTTGTTCCACATACCCATCCTGATTTCCTTTAAACTCAGCAGGTATTGCATGTGCCCCTAAAAAAGTGGCTTTTATAGTAAGAGGTGTAATCTCTTTCAGTTTACGAATAACCCTTAACATTTTTAATTCGCTTTCAAGCGTCAGGCCATAACCACTCTTTATTTCCACCGCTCCTGTCCCGAATTGGATGATTTCATATATCCTTGCCAATGCTTGCTCAAGAAGCGCTTCTTCAGAGGTTTCTTGCAACCTTTTGGCTGAATTTAAAATTCCGCCCCCCTTTTTTGCTATTTCCTCATAACTCAAGCCCTTAATTTTATCTATGTATTCTATTTCACGGCTTCCGGCATAAACCAAATGGGTATGAGCATCACAAAAAGCAGGAAATACCATACACCCGCCGGCATCAATCATTTTGAACTTGCCTTGCAGTATTTCCGGAGAAAAATCTTTCATCTTTCCAAATTCAGCAATTTTATCTCCTTTTATCACCAAATAAGCATCTGTAAGAGTCGAAAGTTCTGACATTTCAGCGCCGCACTTTTTTAGTGCCCCTGCTCCTTTTTCAACCCCCACCAACTCCTTAATATTTTGTATGAATATGTTCATGTTAAAATAATTTAAATACTTGTTAATTTACAATTACTCAGTCCTTTTCCTTAAAATGGTATGATTATTTTGGGTACATTTGGACTCTTCAAAATTAATAATAGATGCATCAAAATAAAGGATTACTCATTTATATTTCGGTATTTTTATTTTCAATCAATCTTCTTTTCGCAAAACAAATTCCAGAATCCATTGCAAATCAAACGGCTGTGAATTTCATTAAAGCCAATGCCGCTTACTTTGGAATAACGAATACTCAAAACGTACAATTCAAAAAAGTCAATACTTTTTCGAAAAATACTAAATCGGTTTACTATGAATTTATTTTAGGGGAAAAAGGATTTGTAATTGTTGCTGCGGATGATATCGTGGTTCCTGTTTTGGCCTATTCCAACGAAAGAATTTCCGAAGATTATAAGCCCATTCAATTTACAGAATGGTCTAATAACGTTGCTGCTCAGATTGAATGGTGCAGGAACAATCAAGTCAGTCCTACTTCAAGCATTACTCAACATTGGGAACAATTGCTTTCAGGTCATGGGGTTTCGGAGAAATCCAAGTCAACAAAAAACGTAAGTGCCTTGGTCCCTTGCATTTGGGATCAGAGTTATCCTTTCAACTATTATTGCCCCTTGGATGCAGCAGGAAACGGAGGCCATTGTTATGCCGGTTGTACTGCAACGGCTATGGCGCAAATTATGTACTATTTTCGTTATCCTTTGGTAGGCACAGGAAGTCATTCTTATACGCATCAGAATTATGGACTATTAGAGGCTAAATACGACACCACCTATTATCAATGGAATGCTATGGTGGATGCCGGTAATGTGCTCAACAAAGCCATTTCTTTACTTCAATATCATTGCGGTGTAGCGGTTGAAATGGATTATGGTCCGGATGGTTCAGGAGCAGGAATCGATTGGGCAGGAAACGGACTCAAGACCTATTTTGGGTATTCACAAAACATAGAATATGCCAGTATGCACGACTATTCTACAACAGATTGGGCGACTAAAATCAGAAATAACATTGACAATTTTATGCCTATTGAATATGCCGGTTATGATACCGCCGGAGGAGGAGGTCATGCTTTTGTGTTGGATGGATATCAAGGAACCGATTTTTATCATTTCAATTGGGGCTGGTCAGGAAACTACAATGGATATTACTACTTAACCGCTTTAAATCCAAGTGCGTACGATTTTATCAATTGGCAACAAGCCGTTTTTAACATTTATCCGGCAAGCAACTTCCCTTATAGCTGCAGCGGTATAACCACATTAAAAGAATCTTCTGGCACTTTTGAAGATGGCAGTGGTCCGGTAAATTATCAAAACAACTTGGATTGCAAATGGTTAATTGCCCCTACCGACTCAGTTACCTCTATAACCCTAAGCTTTAAAAGATTCGATACCGAAGCCAGTTTCGATAAAGTAATCGTTTATAAAGGGTCAGACACTTCAGGAACTGTATTGGGAACCTTTTCGGGAAGCAATATCCCTTCAGCTATGACTACGCAAGGAAACCGAATGTTTGTCAGGTTTATCACCAATGGAACCAATACTTCTGCCGGCTGGTATGCCTCCTACACTACCTCAAAACCCATTTTTTGTTCTGGTGTTGATACCATTACTGCCCCGAGCGGCACCATAACAGACGGTAGTGGAATGGCCGTTTATAACAACATGACCAATTGTAAATGGTATATTGCTCCTCAAAATGCCAGTAGTATTATCGTACACTTCAATTCATTTAATGTTGACAATGGAGGAGATCATGTTTTGATTTATAATGCGGCTGTGGATCCTCCCGTTGCACTTTTTAACTTTTCAGGCAACACCATCCCTTCTGACTTCACTTGCCCCAGCGGCAAAATGTTGTTGTCATTCTTCACCAATAATGTTTCGGTTTCAGATGGGTGGGAAGCGACCTATACATCGGTTTTTGCCGGCATAGACGAAAACACCCCTAACATGAATTACAAAGTATTTCCGAATCCTACTTCTGATTACATCAACATTCAAACTTCCTTTGAACAAAACAGTATTTTAGACGTTAAGTTGTTTAATATCAACGGAGAACGCATTTTAAACAAAATAATTCCATCCAATACCAATGAAGTTTTAAATTTGACCTCATTTCAAAAAGGAGTTTACATTTTGAAAATAACCACTTCAAAAGAAAGTTTAACCAAAAAAATTATTTTACAATAAACCACTAACCCTAATTTTATGAGACGTTTTTCTTTAAAAGCAGTCATTGTAGTCATCACTTTGTGTTTTACTACTTCTGTTTTTTCGGCTATTGTCAGCAAGCACGATGCTGAGATTGTTGCCAAAAATTTTTACTTTGAAAAAATTAATGCCTTTGTAAGTACTGCTTTTAGCGAAATTGTTTTCGACAATGTAATTACTCAATCTTCTAATGGAGTACCCGTATATTATGTTTTCGAAAGAGGGAAAAAAGGATTTATCATTATTTCAGCTGATGACGCAGCAGAACCCGTATTGGGATATTCTTTTGACAGCCCTTATCCTCACACTTCTTGCTCTCCTGCCTTTAGCGAATGGATGGATGGGTATAAAACACAAATCACCTATATCAGAGAAAACAGCATCAAGTCCCCAGTTAGTGTTTCTGATGTTTGGGCTAAATATCTCACTGCAGACATTCCCTCTTTAAGCACTAAAAATGGATCAAAAGCGGTAGCCCCCTTATTATCTTCCACTTGGACTCAAGGCATTTATTATAATACTTTATGTCCAAGAGACTTTGGTGGGTATGTTGAAGATGGACGAGATGTTGTGGGTTGTGTGGCTACTGCCATGGCTCAAATCATGTATTATTACCGATATCCGGCGCAAGGCGTGGGTAGCCATTCTTATTCCTTGGGCAATTTCGGAACCCTATCTGCAAACTTCGGAACTGCAAATTACGATTATAATAGCATGTCGGGAAATGTGACCAATTATAGTTATGCTACCGCTTTATTAAATTACCATTGCGGAGTTGCAGTGAATATGCAATATGATACCAGTGGATCGGGTGCTCAAACTCAGGACGCCGCGAATGCTTCAAAAAATTATTTTAAATACAGTTCTACTATATCGTATCAAACTAAAAATTCTAACTCAACAAATTGGGCAAACATGCTCACATCAAGCATCGATTTAAAAAGGCCGGTTTTATACTCAGGAAGCTCACAAGCTTCGGGTGGACATGCTTTTGTTTGTGATGGATACCTAGAACCGACACATTTTCATTTCAATTGGGGATGGGGTGGATATGGAGACGGCTATTTTTACACAACTGCTTTAAATCCTGTGGGGAATGACTTTAATCAACAACAAGCTGCTGTTTTCAATATTTTCCCTGCTACCACCTATCCTAGTTATTGTACCGGTTCCCAAACATTAACGGCACGTTTTGGAAGTTTTGATGATGGAAGCGGCAATCAACCTTATCAAAACAATTCCGATTGCTCATGGTTAATTGCCCCACCTAATGCTTCTAACATTACTTTAACTTTTAACCAGTTTAACACGGAAGCTAACAATGATGTGGTGAATGTATATAATGGAAGCACCACCGCTTCCCCTTTGCTGGGTTCCTTTTCAGGAAGCACTCTCCCTGCCGCAATTTCATCAACCGCAGGAACCATGTTGGTAACCTTTAAATCAAATGCTTCTACAGTGAGTGATGGATTTCTTGCTTCTTATTCATCAAATATTGCTACGGCCTATTGTTCAAACATCAAATTATTAACTACTCCAAGCGGTACCATTACTGATGGAAGCGGGACTAATGATTACAACAATAACACCAACTGCAAATGGTATATTTATCCCACCGGGGCCACTTCAGTGACTTTGCAATTTACCGATTTCAA
>CAZJBB010000173.1:0-7228 GCA_964543995.1 uncultured Bacteroidales bacterium | reverse complement strand
AGATAGCTTCAGGTGACTGGAGTTCAGACGTGTGCTCTTCCGATCTTTAGGCGATTATAACGTTTTAACCATTGCACGAAAAACTCCGCAAGGCATGTACCTCGAAGATGAAGAAGCAAATGAAGTCCTTTTGCCGAACAAGTATCTAAATGATGAAATAAGAATTGGAGAACGGATCGAAGTCTTTATCTACAACGATTCCGAAGACCGCATCATTGCAACCACCACAAAACCTAAGATTACAATTAATGAATTTGCTTGTTTAGAAGTAACTGATGTATCAGACGTAGGTGCCTTCTTAAATTGGGGTCTGGAAAAAGACTTGTTAGTGCCTTTTTCAGAACAAAGAAGTAAAATGACTCTTGGGAATTTTTACATTGTATATTTATTGTTAGATGAAAAGACAAACCGATTGATTGGAACCGCAAAATGGAACCAATTTATCGAAAGAGAAGTTTTAACAGTAAAAACAGGGGATGCCGTTGATATTTTAGTTTGCGAAACTACCGATTTGGGAGTAAAAGTTATTATCAACAATCTCCATATTGGGTTGATTTTCAAAGAAGACATTCACCGCCAGCTGGAATTTGGAATAAAAGCCCATACTTTTATCAAAAACATTAGAGAGGATGATAAAATTGATGTTATTCTTGAACCTTATGGCTTGGAAAGCATAGAAAATCATGCCGACCAAATACTAATGAAGCTTAAAAAACAAGATGGCTACTTGCCATTTCATGATAAAAGTGCGGCTCCTGACATAGAATTTAATTTGGGAATGAGTAAAAAAGCTTTTAAAAAAGCCATAGGGGTTCTATACAAAAAAGAACAAATTCAAATACACTCAGATGGAATACGATTGAGGTAATTCAATGGCTATTTGTTGATAATCAACTTTTCTGTCGGCATTTTCACACCATCTTTTAATACATCAATAAAATAGATTCCTTTTGATAATGGGCCTGTAGAAAAGGTAAGTAAGAAGTTTCCGGCTTTAAGGTTGGTATTCACTAAATTCTTAACCAACTTCCCATTGATATTGTATAAGTTAGCTATAAGCTGGCAATCGGAAGGAATACTAAGGGTGTAATTTACAAAATCCTCTGCTGTGGGATTTGGGAAAACCCTTGAATGATACTCTTGTGGAATTGGATTAGGATTAAAAGCAAAAGGAGATCTTAACTCGGCAATCCAAGTACCGTTCAACCGAAGGGAGCCTATTTTACAACCCCAACTTCCTGATGCCCAAACGATCCCGGGTTGGTTATATTTCCGCTGACTTCCGGAATAATCGCCCCATCGGGAATACACATTCATCGCAAAAGAGGTTCCTTCTTTAATCGTAGCTAATTTCGAATATACATCGCCTCCCTGATAAAAATAGCGTGAAAAACCTGAAAAAACGGTTTTAGAGGCGTGGTTTACCGTTATAATCGATTGAAAGTCATCCGCATAGTTCCCTGTATAGGAAATATTTGGATAACCCAAATCCACCGTATCGGAGAGAATGGTGCCATGCAAGCTTGGACTATTCATCAAATTACTAATTATGCCATGGTATATGGAAGGTCGACCACTATTGGTATCGATGCAATTAAAAACAAATTGAATTTGGTTGTTATGATAAAATGCGCCCAGCACTCTGGCGTCATTTGTCGCTAACTTTGCGGCAGCTGCTTGATGAGCATCAGGTGGCATACCATAGGCTTTGTCGGAGTGAATTAAATCAATGTTTAATTCAGGTTGATCGTGGGTGGCTGAGTTTATTTTTAATAAAAAAACGGTATCGGACTGGACTGCAAAATTTCTATTCGACAGCAGGTAAACAAAATCACCATAGAGCCCCGCCCCGCCCATTACAGGATGGATGTTCCGTAATGGAACCTGATGATATTGAATACTATCCCATAAAAGTGTTGTTAACGGCAATCCACTAAATCCATCGGATTTATTTATTTGCCAAATACAACTTTGCTTGAAGGAAGTTTGCCAAGTTCCCCCATTATGAAGCAAATTACCTGTTAAAATAAAATCCTTTTTAGTCAGGGCTATTGCAGGATAGTCGAACCAAGTGGTATCATTAAAAGGATTCCCGGGTAAAGAATACAGGTACCAATCCTGGCTTGGATCGCCGGTTTTAGAAAATGCCAAAATAATATCCGTAATGGAATCGCTGCTTCCCGAAAAAAATGTCAACATAAAACGTTTGTATTCAGGGTCGTAGATAAGCTTTGGGTCGGAAACGGAATTACTTAAATGCAAAGAATCGGAAAATGCAGTTAAGGAAAACGCCTTTACTAATTGAACTGAATCGTGAGCCACATTCCAAATTCGAATTTCTGTATTAACAGCAGAAATCAGGGTGTCTCCATCAGAAATTGCCAATGTATTGTCATTGGGGACCCCGGAACCGGTTGGATTTCCATCAAAATTCCTTAGAATCAATGTAGTATCTGCCCAATTTTGAATTGATTTAACCTGAGTTACCTCTTTCAAGGGGAAGATTTTTTCAATTGAATCCTTTAAATTTTTAAACCATGTATTGTAATGCTCATTTCCCACAAATGCACTATCCACCCTTGAAAGACGCACATGAAAATCATTGCTAATCTTGGAAACATTAACTATCCCTAAGGACTTAGCAGGAATTATCGTTTTTCTATATGTGCTCTGAGCGAAACTCAGTATGGGTAATAATAATAACAACAGAGCTATATACTTTCGTCTTAACATTTCAAAATATTTTGTGGATTTATTTTTTATTTTTGTCAGCCAATAAAATTACAAATTCTAAAGCAATTAAAAACCCATTGAATGAAAAAACACATTTTATCATGGATCTGTATCCTTTTCATTAGCCTTTTTCTAATCTCTTGCAACAATAAGAAACCACAAACCGAATTGACTTCAAGGATTGAATATGCTGTCAATATTTTAAGTCCGGATGCAGATTTGGATTGGTGGGTTCAAAATATTGAAGGAACGAAAAGAAACTATTTGGCTACCAGTGTATTAGAATTTGCAGCAACAGGAAATACAGTGTTGGAAGATATGAATTATAAAAGTCTTTCTCTCGATAAAATCCCCGATTTGCTTAAAATAAACGATAGCATACACTTTGTTCGGAATGAATCAGTGATAGACACATTTATAAGAGGAGAAATCACTTCGAAAAACATCACCCGCTTGTTGTTCCGAGAAAAATGGCTGTCGAGTGAAGACCCATTCGAAATGGGGAAACAAGTAATTGCCATTTGTCCTGTTGCCGTATTTTTTGATAATGAAGGAAAAGAAATATATGCGAAACCTTTGTTTTGGGTTAATGTCGGAAATAGTCAAGCGAGCCCTACCGATAGAAAAATAACCGAGCGTATCCAATATGATGTTCCCATCAAAAACCCCAATAACAAAAAAGACTGGTGGATCAATAATATTGAACCTCAGCTAAGAATTAGTTTTCTAAACAAGATAATGAGTGCAGCCTATTCAGGTAAAATGCAAATTTTCGATCCTTTCAAAATAAAGATGACAGGTGAAGAGTTGAAAAGTTCTTTGAATTATTCAGATACCGTAAGAATTGCTCAATCAGAGCCTCCTTATGAAGAACATGATACTGTGATTGTTCATAAATTTGACATCAATGATATTCATAGTATTCGTTTTCTTGAAGAGTGGAAATTAATCCCTTCTTCACTTGAACTAACTAAAAGAATCATTGGTATATGCCCAATTGTAAATAGCTACAACAGTAACAACGAATTTAGAGGCATCCGTCCCGTATTTTGGATTTATTTTGACCCGAATTATCCTGAAAAACTAACAGAAATATTGAATGCACCTAATAAAAATTAGTACTTATTTTTTCCTCTTTTTTTTCTTTTCTTTTTTTGCTCATGCTGTGTATGCCCAAGAACAGCAGACACTTAAATCCCAAGGGGCTTATTTGCATGATAAACCGGAAGGAACTTGGAAGTACTTTTATGAGAATGGAGCTCTATGCAAAACGGGATTGTTTAAAAACGGTTTGGCAGAGGATATTTGGATAGAGTATTACGAAAATGGGCAAATGAAAAGCAAAGGGAGTTTTAATAAAAGTCTTGCTGTGGGAACTTGGCAGTATTGGTACCCCAATGGACAAATACAAAACATTGTGGGTTATGTTAAAGGTAAATGGGATGGTGAATCTTTATATTATGATGAAAATGGGGCTTTAACTTCACAGGAAACGTATAAAAACGGAAAGAAAAATGGACACTGCACTTACTACTACGAAAACAAGCAGATTTCTTCAGAAGGAAATTACATAAACGATTCGGCTACAGGCGTTTGGAATTACTATTATACAAATGGGACCCTCAGTACTTCAGGTACTTTTAAAATAAATAAATGGGATGGGAAATGGACCAACTGGTGGGAAAATGGGAATAAAAAAAGCGAAGGAAACTATCAGGATAATGTAATGGAGGGGTATTGGAAATTCTGGTTCGAAAATGGGAATATACAAGAAATTTCGCACCGATACCATGGCCAATTGCATGGTGATTGCAAAACCTATTCTATTGAAGGAATAGAAAGTCAAACCCAATATTAGTAAGGACCTATTTTTCTTTTCAGAAAAACTGTACTTTTGCAAAAAAAATAAAATTGAGCAATATCATTTTATCTGCTGAAACCAAAATAAAAGTTAGATTTTCTGAAGTAGACTCGCTTCGGATTGTTTGGCATGGGAATTATTTTAAGTATTTTGAAGAAGCTCGGGAAGCTTTTGGTAATAAATACAACATTTCTTATCTCGATTTCCTCAATCAAAAAATATATGCCCCATTGGTTCATGTAGATTGTGATTACAAACAACCTTTAGTTTATGGTGATGAAGCCATAGTAAAAGCTACTTATGAAGACTGCGAAACAGCAAAAATCATCTTCAATTTTCAAATATTTCGAAAATCAGATGCTAAATTAATGGCTACCGGTCAATCTGTTCAGGTTTTTCTGAATGCTAATCGAGAATTAATTCTCACTATGCCACCTTTTATCATTGAATGGAAACAAAAATGGGGTTTATTATAAAAGATGGCACAAAAAACGTATATCCTTTCCAATAACTTAATTACCTCTCTTGGTTTTAGTGCTGAAGAAAACGTCCAATCCATACTTGAAGGGAAAAGTGGGGTAGTCCCATCCTCAAATCCTGCCTTGAGCCATTTAATGCCCTTTTGTGCTTCATTGGTAGATAAAACCAAGCTACACAATGAATTTTCTCAATATGGAAGACCCGAAAAATACACAATACTTGAGCAATTGTTTATTCTGTCGATACAAAAAGCGATAGAAAAGACTTCTTTTGATGTATCTTCCTCAAAGACTTTATTTATTATCTCTACCACAAAAGGGAACATAGATTTATTGGCAGATCATCAATTTGAACCTGAAAGACTGCATTTGTGGAAGTTAGCTGAAGTAATAACAACGCATTTTAATAATCCCAATGAAGCAGTAATTGTTTCAAATGCCTGTATTTCAGGAGCATTGGCGGTACAAATTGGAAAGCAAATGCTTGCATCAGGAATGTATGACCAAGTAATTGTGAGTGGGGGCGATTTGATTTCAGAGTTTATCGTTTCCGGATTTGTGTCTTTTAAAGCAGTGAGTCCAACGCCTTGTCGTCCTTTTGATGGATCAAGAGATGGCCTTTCGCTTGGCGAAGGATGCGGTACAATAATTCTTACTTCAAATGCTGACTTAGCAGTGGAATCTTTTGGTCAGTTGATTGAGGTTTCCGGATGTGCCACCAGTAATGATGCAAACCATATTTCAGGCCCCTCTAGGACAGGAGAAGAATTGGGTTTTGCAATCCATAAAGCCCTTTCCGAAGCCGGTATAAGCGAAAAACAACTTCATTATATTTCTGCTCATGGCACAGCCACTCCGTTCAACGACGAAATGGAATCCAAAGCCTTTGCCTTTTGCAAGTTGGATGCAACACCCGTAAATAGCTTAAAAGGATATTTTGGTCATACTTTGGGTGCTGCAGGTGCTATAGAACTCATTATGAGTATTCAGTCAATGAAACTTAACACCTTATTTAAATCCATAGGATACGAAACTTGCGGAACTTCTGTCCCCTTGCAAATCATCACTCAAAACCAATCGCAAAACATTCAGCACCTGCTTAAAACTGCTTCCGGTTTTGGAGGTTGTAATGTTGCCATAATATTGTCTAAAGCATGAATACACAGCAAATAATTAGTTCTTGGTGTGTATTTAAAAATAATACACTCCATTGTAATGGTGAAACCATCCACAATGAACTATCCGATAACCCAGTCGATTTGGTAAAGCAATTATATAGAAGCAAAAGCATGAATTATCCTAAGTTCTTCAAAATGGATGCTTTGAGTCGTTTGGCTTTTGTTTGTTCAGAGTTGCTGCTATCTTCAAGGAAATTGACGGACCTGTATCCTCCCGAAGAAATTGGCGTAATTCTATCCAATAAATCCTCATCACTTCATACGGATTCTGCTTATTATCAAACAATTAAAGATAAAAATGCTTTTTTCCCAAATCCATCTTTATTTGTATATACCTTGCCCAACATCATGAATGGAGAAATTTGCATTCGAAATGGCATAAAAGGCGAAAATTACTTTTTTGTAAATTCGAATCCGAATTTCGAATTATTGGTATCCCAAGTGAACAATCTTTTCGAAAAAAGTGTTATACAATGCTGTATTACAGGATGGGTAGAAGTGAGTATGTTAGATGAGTATCAAGCTAGCTTATTCTTAGTAGAAAAAAACAAAATCCATCAAGATAGCGCAAATTTTTATACTTTTGACGTCCAAAATACAAAAGCAATACACAGTCTTAAATTACAGACATAACTCATATGGAAGAATTAATTAAAGAATTAAAACAAGAAATCATTGACGAGTTCAACTTCGAAGATATGACCGTTGAAGATATTGAAACCGACGCTCCACTTTTTGGGGAAGGCCTTGGTCTCGACTCTATTGACGCCCTTTCTCTAATGGTCATACTCGAAAAAAAATACGGTATTAAAATAGAAGATCCAAAGGACGGGAAAAAGATATTTTTCACAGTTAGAACCCTTGCTGAATATGTTGCAGCGAACAGAAAGCAATAATCTTTATGGTTCGTAAGGTTTATGTTACCGGACTTGGAATAATATCTTCTATTGGGAATACAATAACTGAAAACTTACGTT
>CAZJBB010000172.1:0-7237 GCA_964543995.1 uncultured Bacteroidales bacterium | reverse complement strand
ATAATAGAAATGGCAGATTTAAAAGCTTTTGCAGAACAATTAGTTAATTTGACCGTAAAAGAAGTTAACGAATTAGCACAGATTTTAAAAGACGAATACGGTATTGAACCTGCAGCAGCAGCAGCAGTTGTAGCAGCCGGCCCTGTTGCTACAGGCGCTGATGCCGCAGCTGAAGAAAAAACAAGCTTCGATGTAATTTTAAAATTTGCTGGACAATCTAAATTAGCTGTAGTAAAGTTAGTTAAAGAACTTACCAGTTTGGGATTAAAAGAAGCAAAAGAGTTAGTTGATGCAGCTCCAAAGCCAATTAAAGAAGGCGTAACAAAAGATGAAGCCGAAGCATTGAAATCTCAATTAGAAGAAGCCGGAGCAGAGGTTGAAATTAAGTAGAGGCGCTAATCATATTGATGTAAGGTAGTAGACTTCTTCCTCATTTTGAGGGGGAGGTCTTTACTGCTATAATTCATTATTAAAATTAACTTCTTTAACTTAAAATATTTCAACCTTGACTACTCAAAATTTGCAACGAATTAATTTTGCATCCATAAAGTCCGTTCCTTATCCGGATTTTCTCGAAATCCAATTAAAGTCTTTTCAAGAGTTTTTTCAACTCGAAACCAACCCGGAAGACAGGATTAATGAAGGATTATATAAAGTTTTCGCAGAAAACTTTCCTATAACCGATGCACGTAACAATTTTGTTCTTGAATTTTTAGATTATTTCGTGGATCCGCCTCGCTATAGTACTGAGGAGTGTATTGAAAGAGGACTTACCTATTGCGTTCCTTTCAAAGCAAAACTTAAACTGTATTGTACCGATCCTGATCACGAAGATTTTGAAACTATAATTCAAGACGTTTACCTCGGGATGATTCCATACATGACTCCTAAAGGTACATTTATTATCAATGGCGCCGAACGCGTCGTTGTTTCCCAATTGCACAGATCTCCCGGAGTTTTCTTCGGAACCAGTGTGCACGCAAATGGAACTCAGTTGTATTCCGCCCGAATTATTCCTTTTAAAGGATCATGGATGGAATTTACTACTGATATCAATAATGTGATGTATGCATATATTGATAGAAAGAAAAAATTACCCATCACTACTTTGCTTCGTGCTATTGGCTACGAAACAGATAAGGATATTTTAGAAATTTTCGGCCTTGCCGACGAAGTAAAAGTTTCCAAAGTAAACTTGAAAAAAGTAGTAGGACAAAAATTGGCTGCTCGCGTGGTACGAACTTGGGTTGAAGATTTTGTTGATGAAGATACAGGTGAAGTGGTTTCAATCGAACGTACTGAGGTGCTTATTGACCGGGAAACTGAATTGGATGTAAAACACATCGATTTAATAGTGGATTCCGGTATCAAAACCATTCTACTGCATAAATACAAAGAAGGGGAAGAAATCGATTACTCAATCATCTTCAATACCTTACAAAAAGATACCGCAAACTCTGAAAAGGAAGCGGTTGAATATATTTACCGTCAATTACGCAATGCAGAACCCCCTGATGAAGAAACTGCCAGAGGCGTTATTGAAAAATTATTTTTCTCCGATAAACGTTATGATTTGGGTGATGTTGGTCGTTACAGGATCAATAAAAAATTGAATATTGATGTTCCTTTGAACACCAAAATTTTAACCAAAGAAGACATCATATATATCATTAAGTTTTTGATTGAACTTATTAACGCAAAAGCTGAAGTAGATGATATTGACCACTTAAGTAATCGTAGGGTTAGAACAGTTGGAGAACAGCTGTATATGCAATTTGGTGTTGGATTAGCCCGTATGGCAAGAACCATCAGAGAGCGTATGAATGTTCGTGATAATGAGGTCTTTACCCCCATGGATTTAATTAATGCCAAGACCTTATCTTCTGTCATTAACTCATTTTTTGGAACCAATCAGCTTTCTCAGTTTATGGATCAAACCAATCCATTGGCTGAAATAACTCATAAACGAAGAATTTCTGCTTTAGGACCCGGTGGTTTATCCCGTGAAAGAGCCGGATTTGAAGTTCGTGACGTTCACTATACGCACTACGGTAGGCTATGTACTATTGAAACTCCTGAAGGTCCTAATATTGGTTTGATTTCTTCACTTTGTGTGTATGCCAAAATCAACAAATTAGGGTTTATTGAAACCCCCTATGTGAAAATTGAAGAAGGTAGAGTGGTTTCGGAAGAAACACCATTTTATTATAGTGCAGAAGAAGAAGAAAGTAAGATTATTACTCAAGCTACCACACCGGTAAACGATAAAAATTACTTAGCTTCCGAAAAAATTAAAGCACGTTTCCAAGCCGATTATCCCATTGTTGAAAGAACAAAAGTGGCTTTAATGGATATTGCTCCAAACCAGATTGCCTCCATTGCAGCTTCGTTAATTCCCTTCTTGGAACACGATGATGCAAACCGTGCATTGATGGGATCCAATATGATGCGTCAAGCAGTTCCGTTAATCAGTACCGAACAGTCGATTGTAGGCACCGGAATTGAAGCCGATGTTGCTAAAGACTCAAGAGTACTTATTAATGCTGAAAGTGACGGCGTTGTTCAATATGTTGATTCTATTCAAATTGCAATTAAATATAATCGCAGCGAAGAAGAGCGCTTGGTAAGTTTTGAAGATGACACCAAAGTATATAAACTCACTAAATTTGCTAGAACCAATCAAAATACCAGCGTCAACTTAAAACCTATTGTTAAAAAAGGGGATAAGGTTACTAAAGGTCAGGTACTTTGCGAAGGTTATTCAACTAAAGAAGGAGAGCTGGCTTTAGGTAGAAATTTAATGGTAGCCTTCATGCCTTGGAAAGGGTATAACTTTGAAGATGCTATTGTGATTTCCGAAAAAGTTGTAAAAGAAGATATATTTACCTCATTACATATCGAAGAATTTACGCTTGAAGTTCGCGAAACTAAAAGAGGAATGGAAGAACTTACCAGTGATATTCCTAATGTTAGTGCTGAAGCGACCAAAGATTTAGATGAAAATGGTCTCATCCGTATTGGTGCCGAAGTGAATGAAGGGGATATATTAATTGGAAAAATTACTCCAAAAGGGGAATCAGATCCTACTCCTGAAGAAAAGTTGCTTCGTGCTATTTTTGGTGATAAAGCCGGTGACGTAAAAGATGCTTCTCTTAAAGCACCTCCTTCGTTAAAAGGCGTTGTTATCGATAAAAAACTTTTCTCTAAGGTTATTAAAGACAAAAAATCTAAAGGAAAAGAAAAAGATATCTTAAAAGAATTTGAAGAAGCCTATAACCAGAATATTCAAAACTTAAAACTTAAATTGGTTGATAAGTTGCTGGTTATGTTAAATGGTAAAACCTCACAAGGCGTTCATAACCTCTTTAAAGAAGTTGTAATTTCTAAAGGCACCAAGTTTACTCAAAAAATTGTTGCCGGAATAGATTTCCTCAATGTAAATCCAAATAAATGGACTTCGGACAACGATAAAAATGATTTAATTAAAGAGTTGATTAACAACTATATAATTAAACATAAAGAATATTTTGGTGTGTTTACACGTCAAAAATTCGTTGCTACCGTTGGTGATGATTTACCCAGTGGAATCATTCAGATGGCCAAAGTTTATATTGCGAAGAAAAGGAAGCTCACTGTTGGAGATAAAATGGCAGGACGCCATGGTAACAAAGGGATTGTGGCTAAAATTGTTCGTGAAGAAGACATGCCATTTCTTGAAGATGGAACTCCTGTGGATGTAGTTTTAAATCCTTTGGGTGTGCCTTCACGTATGAATTTGGGACAAATTTATGAAACGGTTCTAGGTTGGGTTGGTAAAAAACTCAACATGAAATTTACTACTCCCATTTTCGATGGAGCGTCTGTTCAAGAGATTAATGATTATTTGAAGAAAGCTGGACTTCCAGAAAACGGCAGTGTGTATCTTTATGATGGAGGAACAGGTGTTCGCTTCCATCAACCGGCTACCGTGGGTTATATTTACATGTTGAAACTTCATCACATGGTGGATGATAAAATGCATGCACGTTCCATTGGACCTTATTCACTTATTACCCAACAACCTCTTGGCGGTAAAGCTCAATTTGGAGGTCAACGTTTTGGGGAAATGGAAGTTTGGGCATTGGAAGCTTTTGGTGCAGCAAACATTCTTCAAGAAGTACTTACATTTAAATCAGACGATGTTATCGGTAGAGCTAAAGCATACGAAGCCCTTGTGAAAGGCGATAATCTTCCTGTACCGGGTGTTCCTGAATCATTCAATGTATTGATTCATGAATTAAGAGGTTTAGGGTTGAACATTTCGTTTGATTAATTTTCTGAATGGGATAGGTTAAAGAAATCTATCCCGTCATTTATTAACTTTATTAAATAAAAACATGGCTTTCAGAAAAGATATAAATATTAAAAACGATTATAGTAAAATCACCATCAGTTTAGCCTCACCTGAATCAATTCTTGAGCAATCGAGGGGTGAAGTTACTAAACCGGAAACTATAAATTACCGTACATATAAACCAGAAAGAGACGGTTTATTTTGCGAACGTATTTTTGGACCGGTAAAAGATTGGGAATGTCATTGCGGTAAATACAAACGTATTCGATATAAAGGAATTGTTTGCGACCGTTGTGGTGTTGAAGTAACTGAGAAAAAAGTGCGTCGCGAACGCATGGGGCATATTCAATTGGTTGTTCCTGTTGCACATATTTGGTTCTTCCGATCACTTCCAAACAAAATTGGCGCTTTATTAGGCTTACCATCAAAAAAGGTTGATTCCATTATATATTACGAAAAATATGTGGTTATCAATCCGGGTATTAAAGAAGCTGAAGGTGTTAAATATCTGGATTTTCTTTCAGAAGAAGAATATTTTGCAATTATAGATGCTTTACCCAAGGACAATCATTTGTTAGATGATAGCGACCCAGGTAAATTTATTGCCAAAATGGGCGCTGAAGCATTATATGATTTGTTAAACCGTATCGACTTAGATCAAGTTTCTTTTGATTTAAGATATAAAGCAAGCACGGAAACTTCTCAACAACGCAAATCAGATGCTCTCAAACGCCTACAAGTTTTTGAGGCATTTCGTGAAGCACGCAAAAATATTGAAAACCGCCCTGAATGGATGATTGTAAAAGTAGTTCCGGTGATTCCACCCGAACTCCGCCCTCTCGTTCCATTAGATGGTGGACGCTTTGCCACTTCTGATTTAAACGATTTATACCGTAGGGTAATCATTCGTAACAACCGTTTAAAAAGACTTATTGAAATAAAGGCTCCTGATGTAATTTTGCGTAACGAGAAACGTATGCTTCAAGAAGCGGTAGATTCTTTGTTCGATAATTCACGTAAGGCCAATTCTGTGAAAACAGAATCCAATAGACCTCTTAAATCATTGAGTGATAGTTTAAAAGGAAAACAAGGACGATTCCGTCAGAACTTATTAGGAAAACGTGTGGATTATTCCGGACGTTCGGTAATTGTTGTGGGACCGGAATTAAAACTGAATGAATGT
Organism: uncultured Bacteroidales bacterium; assembly: GCA_964543995.1. Lineage (GTDB taxonomy): Bacteria > Bacteroidota > Bacteroidia > Bacteroidales > CAIXTV01 > CAIXTV01. Next base: position 1,721 of record CAZJBB010000172.1, on the reverse strand, counting down.
GGTCTACCAAAAGAAATGGCATCTGAGCTATTTAAACCTTTTATCATTCGCAAAATGCTCGAAAGAGGTATTGTGAAAACGGTAAAATCAGCAAAGAAAATTGTTGACCGCAAAGACTCCGTTGTTTGGGATATTCTTGAAAATATTTTAAAAGGTCATCCGGTTATGCTTAACCGTGCTCCTACACTTCACAGATTGGGGATTCAGGCTTTCCAACCGCGCTTGGTAGAAGGAAAAGCGATTCGTTTGCACCCATTAGTATGTACAGCGTTCAACGCCGACTTCGACGGTGACCAAATGGCAGTGCATGTTCCTTTAGGAAACGCTGCTATACTTGAAGCTCAGCTTTTGATGTTGGCTTCTCATAATATTTTAAACCCTGCCAATGGTGCTCCTATTACCGTTCCTTCACAGGACATGGTTTTGGGATTGTATTATATCACAAAAAGCAGAAAAAGCACAGCGGAAAACCCAATTCGTTGTGAAGGAAAGTATTTTTATTCTCCTGAAGAAGTTATTATTGCTTATAACGAGGATAAAATAGACCTTCATACTTTGATAAAAGTAAAAATCAAAGAGTTCAATACCACTACTTGTGAATTTGAAATAAAATCTATTGACACAACTGTAGGTAGAGTTTTGTTTAATCAGGTAGTTCCAGAAGAATATGGTTATATAAATCAAATTCTTACGAAAAAAGCCCTTCGTGATATTATCGGCGACATTTTAAAGAAAACCGGAACTGCAAAAACTGCAAAATTCCTTGATGATATTAAGGAAATGGGATTCGAAATGGCATTTAAAGGTGGTTTGTCTTTTAACTTAGGAGATGTAATTGTTCCTGTTATTAAAGAAAAATTGGTTGCCGATGCCAACATGGAAGTTGATGAAGTAACTAACAATTATTATGAAGGTTACATTACCAATAATGAACGTTATAACCAAATCATTGACATTTGGACACATACAAATTCTCGCCTAACCAATACCTTGATGGAGAATATGGCGAAGGATAAAGATGGATTCAATTCAGTTTATATGATGTTGGATTCAGGGGCTCGTGGATCTAAAGAACAAATTCGTCAGCTTTGCGGTATGAGAGGTTTGATGGCAAAACCACAAAAATCTGGAGCTGCCGGAGGTGAAATTATTGAGAACCCGATTTTATCGAACTTTAAAGAAGGCTTAACGGTACTTGAGTATTTTATTTCTACTCACGGTGCTCGTAAAGGTTTGGCTGATACTGCGTTGAAAACTGCTGATGCAGGGTATTTAACCCGTAGGTTGGTGGATGTTTCTCAAGATGTAATCATTTCTGAACAAGATTGCGGAACCTTGCGTGGATTATCTACAGGTGCTCTTAAGAAAAACGAAGAAATCGTGGAATCCTTATTTGATAGAATTTTAGGTAGAACTTCCTTGCACGATATATATCATCCACAAACCGGCGAACTTATTATCGAAGCAGGTATGGAACTCACTGAAGATGTTGCTAAGAAAATTGAAGATTCTCCAATCGATGAAGTTGAAATTCGTTCAGTACTCACTTGCGAATCGAAACAAGGCGTTTGTGCAAAATGTTATGGACGTAACTTAGCTACAGGTCAGATGGTTCAAAAAGGAGAGGCAGTGGGTGTTATTGCGGCTCAATCTATTGGTGAGCCTGGAACACAGCTTACTTTAGATCGGAAGAGCACACGTCTGAACTCGAGTCACCTGAA
>CAZJBB010000171.1:0-7327 GCA_964543995.1 uncultured Bacteroidales bacterium | reverse complement strand
GGTGGTTTTGACCCGGAGGTCTCAATAAGGAAATTGGTTCCATAATTCTTTGAGCTTTGAGGGTACCACAAACTCATCGTTTTTGGGGTCTTCCTTTTCCATAATTCCGGCTAAAGTCGTTTTGAAATCATAGAAAACGGCATCGGCAGGATAATAATCCAATACCTGTCCATAGGTCATACGCATGGTTGAATTGGCGTCGGGGTAAAAACTTTTAGTGGGTTCCATTTTTCGGATGCCATCCACGAATAAGCGTTTTGCGACATCCATTTTTTTGGAGGCTTCACCTCTGTCTTGATTTAGTTCAACAAATGCGGCAATAAATCCATTAGAAATTTGTTTGGCTAAGTCTTTTTGCAAGGTTTTTAATGAAGGTTTATTCAGGAACTTATCGAAATTTTCTTGGGAAGCATAAATGGATTTTTCATACACTACATCTGCCAATTTTTTGAAATCACCTTTGTATTTGTCATGCATTTCCGTTAATACTTTTGGATGAAATTCTTTAGGTATATCGTTGTAAAACATATTCATTAAGGCAATAAACTCTTTTTTGTCGGTGGGTAAATTATAATCTTTAAAATGCTCTTTTGCCGTTTCTCGAATGGTTTTTAAATCTTCGGGTTTCATGTCTTTGTTTTTAACAATATTCTCTAATCCTTGAGTTTTGTATGCCAAAAACAGTACTTCAGCTCCGGTAAAGAGTTCTTGGAGGTACCACATCCTACGATTTATTTTTTTCTGATCCAAAATTTTATACCCATCCTCAAATCCTTGTAAAACACCCCCATATTTTTTCTTTAGCGAATCATCTGAATTTAACCATTGGGTGAATTTCCCTTCCAGTTCTTTTTTTCGTTCATACACTTGTAAGCGTTTCAAGCCTTTGGATTGGCCAATAAAATACTTATAATAATTCGCTACCTGAGCATATTTTGAAGAATATTTAATGCGAATGGAATCGCTGGCATCCATGTCTTCTTTCATAATGGCAAGTTTTTTCTCACGCAATTTGATGATGCTGGGAGCCGTTTCATTCAATAAATCAGTCACTCCATAAGAAGATAAAAAGCGGTCGGTACGGCCGGGGTATCCCCAAATCATGGTAAAATCACCTTTGTTCAATCCTTTTATAGATACGGGTAAATGATGTTTGGGTTGAAATGGAACATTTTCTTTTGAGTATTTAGCAGGCTTGCCATCGGGGGCGGTATATACTCTAAAGATGCTAAAGTCGCCGGTATGACGAGGCCACATCCAGTTGTCCGTATCTCCACCAAATTTCCCAATAGCTGAAGGAGGGGCTCCTACCAATCGTACATCTTCATATACCACGTATACAAACATATAATATTCATTTCCTTCGAAGAAACTTTTTATTGAAACTTCATATTTTCCTTTTTCTGAGGCTTCGGTTTTAAGTTTTTTAATGGCTGATTTTATCTTGTCTGAACGATCGCTTTCGCTCATGCCATCTTTAACTTCAGCAAATACTTTGGTGGTTACATCTTCCATACGAACTAAAAACGAAGCGGTTAAGCCCTCGTTAGGAAGTTCTTCCGATTTATTCATGGCCCAAAAACCATTAGTAAGATAATCATGATTCACCGAACTGTGCTGTTGAATGGCTTCATATCCGCAATGGTGGTTTGTGAAAAGTAAACCTTCTGCAGAAACTACTTCAGCAGTGCAAAAATTACCAAAGTTCACCACGGCATCTTTTAAACTCGAATGGTTTACACTGTAGAGTTCTTCGGCAGTAAGATGCAAACCTTTTTTCTGCATGTCTACATAATTCAGTCGTTCAACGAACATTGGCAGCCACATCCCCTCATCGGGTGGCGTAAAAGCAAATACTCTGGCAGTAAACCCTAAAGACAGTAAAAGACTTAAGACAATTAATTGTTTTTTCATATTGATTTTATTGAAATTTAAATTTATAAACTAACAAAGTGGGCAAAAATAAGTTTAATATCAGTGGCAGATATTATGGTTTCAAAATTGTTATTTTATTTTTTTCAACAAAAAAACAATATACCAAATTGAGGTAATCATATACAAAAGCATTTCTATAGACTTATGATTGCCTAATCAATTAAAGAAGAAAGAAGTTTCGTAAAATGCAGATAAACAATTATTAAGAATGTTTTTTATGCAAGTTTTTCAAGTGCGCATACTTCAAAAAGGCGGCATGAGCCGAGATTTTACAAATTACAAATCCATAAAATCCGTCTAAGAACCCCAGCTTGAAAAAATAATCTCGAAAAAACTTAAAGGCCGGACTAAAAAGCAATTTAAAAACGGTAGCTTTTTTCTTCTTTTCGTACATTTCTTGCGCTGAAATTGCTGAATATTTATCAGCCTGCCGAATGTGGTCACTAATGCTATGATAAGAATAATGGAGCAAATCTCCATTCAGCCTTCCTATTGAACTTCCCGGAGCCATTTCTATTTTTTCGTGGATTAAATGACCAGTCCATCTTGCTTTTAAACGATTAAAAACCCTGAGTTTAACATCTGGATACCAACCACAATGGCGAATCCATTGACCACAATAATTGGTAAGACGTGACATTTCGTACCCATCTTGTTCCGGATTTTCTTTGATTTTTAAAATAGAATGCTTGAGTTCGTCCGATAAAACCTCATCGGCATCAATAGACAAAATCCAGTCGTAAGTGGCTGCATCTACAGCAACATTTTTTTGTTTAACAAAATTCTCGAAAGGGTGCTGAATTACTTTTGCTCCATAGGAAAGACCAATTTCTTGGGTACGATCCGTTGAATTTGAATCAATAATGATGATTTCGTCGGAAACCTCTGCAGCGGCTTGCAAACATTTCCCAAGGTTTTTCTCCTCATTAAAAGCAATAATTACGAGCGAAAGTTTAATCATACTTAAGATTCTTGTTGTATGAAACTTAATAATCTTGGAACGGCAGCAAGAACAATAACTCCTCTGTAAATCAATGTCTTATTATTGATTTCATAAATAATTTTAAAACTTTTTTGGGGTGGCAAGCTTTTGGATATGCCGGGATTAAAGTTCACTTCTTTCACTCCTTGAACATTCATCAGTTCTTTAGTGAAAATGGGATACATGCTTTCGTACCCATTCTCAGGTTTCGAAGTTTCATAGTAGGAAGCATAGGTTTTAAGTTTCTCATTCAGAATGTTTTTCAAGCTTTCAATGTTATTGCCGGCAAAGGAGGTCTGCATTTCATGTTGAAAAGAGTTTTGCGATGTCTTGCAGGAAAAGCAAAAAAGAAAGGATGTGCAAATGAGTAAGTATTTCATTGGATGTATATTAATGAGTTTATTTTCTGCCAAAATCGGCGGGTATTTCACCCCAGTTGGGCGTGTCCCACTTTAAAATTTTAGTTTCATAGGTGTTGGTATGTAACCAATTAACAGCCCTTTCCAAGAGTTCAAACAGTTTTTCGTTCTTTGCATTTTTTTCCATCTTGGTATTCACCTTTTTACGTCTTACCCAACTTATGGCCGTTAATGAATCGGTGTATAATGGAAGGCTGCTTTCTTGTTTTTTCAAATAAGCAAGCCCATGTACAATGGCAAGAAATTCACCCATATTCACTGTGCCATAAGGGAAAGGTCCTTGCTTAAATAGAATCTTTTTTGTTTTTGTTTCAACTCCACGATATTCAAGAATTCCGGGATTGCCTTCGCAAGCGGCGTCTACCGAGATGCTTTCCAAGATTGGAGGAGTTTGAATTAAGCCATGCTGCGTAGCAATTTGTATAGCCTTTGCCTCTTTTCCTATATAATTGGAATACTTATCGTTAAATGCAAAGTGGGCACTTTGTTCGTTGGGAAATGACTTGAAAATGGCTCCTTCAAATCCTTTTATTTGCATATTACATTCTTTCCAAGTTTGATAAACTCCAGGCTGCACCCCTTTCCAAACAACATAATATTTTTCCTTTGCCATACTTGCTGAAATCTCTTATTTTTGCAGTGTAAAATTATGATTATTTCCCATGCAAAAAAGTTTCAAACTCATTTTATTCCTTTGCTTTTTCACAGCAATGGTATCTTGCCAGCATAAAGATGTGATTTTCGAAAAGCGAGTCACCTTTAAAAATAACTCTTGGAATCGCTTTAATATCTTGAAGTATGATTTTCAAGTGAGCGATACCCTTACGGAGTACGATATATATTTGGATGTTAGGCATGCTTCCTTTTATCCGTATGAAAACTTGTTAATTAATTTTGCCATAATGAGCCCAAGTACGGAGGAAAGGGTTCGCAGCCACGACTTAAAGCTTAGAGATAAAACCGGGAATTTTCTTGGAGAAGGTACCGGTGATATCTGGGATATTTCATTTCCATTGATGACCAGATTTGTTTTCATTCACTCAGGTACCTATCATATCGAGATTGAAAACCTGATGACCAAATATGAAACAGAAGGGGTGATGGATGTGAATTTAGTGGTGCAACGATCAGATTCAAAGCACATTGCAAAATAATGGACGCATACAAGCGCATTGTATATAAGCGGGAGATAAAATTTTCCGTGTTCCTGTTGCCAAAATCTTAATTCACAAATTTGAAATCGGGCTGTTTTATTAACATTGAAATTATGACGCAGAATATCAAGGAATTACATGCTCTATTTTGAAAGAGCACCGGCATAACTACCGATACTCGAAATATCCAAAAAGGAAATCTCTTTTTTGCACTCAAAGGTGAGAATTTTAATGGTAATACTTTTGCCAAGACAGCCATTGAAATGGGAGCTGCTTATTCCGTGGTGGATGAAGTTGAATTTAGTCATCATACCCAATGTATTCTCGTTGAAAATGTGTTGACGACCCTTCAAGCTCTGGCCGCTTTTCATCGTTTACAATTTCAGATTCCTGTAATTGGAATCACCGGAACCAATGGCAAAACCACTACTAAAGAGTTGTTGCATGCAGTTTTAAGCACTCAATTTCAGACTGTTGCTACTAAGGGCAACCTCAACAATCATATAGGAGTTCCATTGACTTTGTTGAATATCACCTCTGAAACTGAAATTGCTATTATTGAAATGGGGGCGAACCACCCGGGCGAAATTGCCGAATTGTGTGACATAGCCAAACCTAACTTCGGCATCGTTACGAATATTGGAAAAGCCCACCTTGAAGGTTTTGGCAGCATTGAGAATATTATTGAAACCAAAACTGCTTTATACCGTGCTGTAAAAGCAGTAAATGGGAAGATCTTTGTGAATGCTTCGGATGAAGTGTTAATGAAGCAAGCTGCTGAAAATGATTTGATTACATATGGAGATAAGGTAGGGATAGATTGTTATGGAAAACCAATAGAAGCAAATCCATTTGTAAAAATTGCCTGGGGAAAAGACTTGGAGAATGAAATTCAAACCCAAATCAGTGGAATATATAATTTTCAGAACTTCATGGCAGCAATAAGTATTGGAATCGAATTCGGTATAAAAGCAGACCAAATTAAACAGGCGCTTTCAAGTTACGACCCTAGCTTGAATCGTTCACAGATTGTAAAAACAGAGAAGAACACCCTCTTACTCGATGCTTATAATGCAAATCCAAGCAGCATGAGGGTGGCCATTGATAATTTTATGCATATTTCGGCAGAGAACAAAGTGATGATATTGGGTGATATGATGGAACTGGGGAACGAAAGTTCAGCGGAACATGAAGGTATTTATCATGCCGTAATTGATTCCGGAATCCTTCCGGTGTATTTTATTGGAGAAACCTTTTCAAAATATGGTTCACAACAGGCTGGTATGATGTGTTTTACAGATTCCAAAGCGGCTCATGCTTGGTTTGAGAAAAATCCAATTGAAAACGCTTTTGTTTTAATTAAAGGATCCAGGGCCATGAAGTTAGAAACCTTAACTGAGGTATTATAATATGGGAAAGAAATTCAAAGTTATTGGAGTTATGTCGGGTACTTCGCTGGATGGAATCGATATTGCTTATTGTGAATTTACACAAACTAAGCAAGAATGGAAATATAACATTGTTCATGCCTCCACCTTTGCATATAGTGAACATTGGCAGAAAAAATTATCTGAAATTTCTGAAGGTACGGCCTTGAATTTTGTGAAGTTGGACCATGAATTGGGAACGCTTATCGGCAACAATGTAAAAATGTTCATTAAGAATTATAAGTTGGAAGTCGATTTGGTGGCTTCTCATGGACATACCCTTTTTCATGAACCGGACAAAGGCATTACTTCTCAAATCGGAAGCGGAGCCACCATTGCTGCCATAACTCAATTGCCTGTGGTTTGCGATTTTAGAAGGCTGGATGTGGCCATGGGTGGACAAGGAGCCCCATTGGTACCCATGGGTGATGAGTTGTTGTTCTCAAACTATGGTGCTTTATTGAATATTGGGGGAATAGCAAATGTTTCATATAAATATAATGGCGAAAGGATTGCTTTTGATATTTGTCCGGCCAATATGATTTTAAACGAATTTGCTCGGCAAAAAGGACTGGCATACGATGATCAAGGTAGGCTTGCCCGGAGTGGTAACATCTCTACGGATTTGCTTCACAAACTGAATGCTTTGAAATTCTACAAACAAAAACCACCTAAATCCCTTGGAAAAGAATGGGTTATGTTAAAGGTGTTACCATTAATTGCTTCTTTCAATTTGAGCGTGGAAGACATCCTTTGCACATTTACAGAGCATATTGCGATTCAAACAGCAAAATCCATACCCGCTAAAATAACCTCAATTGTTTTGGTGAGTGGAGGAGGAGCATACAATGATTTTCTACTGGAACGCATTCAAGCGCATTGCAGCCAGCAAGTCTTAGTTGCTGATAATATGATTACTGAATTCAAGGAAGCTTTGATTTTTGCCTTTTTGGGATTGCTCCGTTATCAAAATGAAATCAATACCTTATCTTCTGTAACAGGAGCTGCTTTCGACACCGTGGGTGGTGCAATTTATCATGGTAAGGTGAACCGAGAACTTAGTGATTTGATGCGGTTTTGATTTTGTGAGTACCCTATTGCTGTCGCAAAAGGCTTAATTCAATTTTTAATCCATATTTTAGAAGAAACGACTTCCTCCCCGTTATGTACTTTAACAATATAAAAACCTGAAGCAAAGTGATTTAGGGTAAATGTGTTTTGTGAATTGTTGCTCAATTCGGCACGCAACATTCTTTTTCCTAAGATATCAAATACTTCAAGATAACAATTTGGATTATGAAGACGATTAACATAAAGTGTATTCTCAAAGCAATATACATTCGTAAGCAATGAATTCTCCTGTTTTGTGCGGCACATGATCGCTAAAAAATTAACTATCTAAAAATCAGT
>CAZJBB010000170.1:3583-7350 GCA_964543995.1 uncultured Bacteroidales bacterium | reverse complement strand
CGCTATAGCTCTTGGCAACAGATGGGTTCCAGGAATTGTTAACATCTCCCAGTTTTATGGCGATAAAGTCTTGGTCCACTTGATTGGATGCCGAACTATACGCCCTGGAACTTTCGTATGGGAAGGGACTTTGAGGATTACTGAAGACATAGTCTGAGTTCACAAATTTCCATAAATTCGACCCGGGGAAAGAGAAAGCATTTCCTAAAACAATTGCTTTGGTTAATACGATATCTAAATTGCTAACACTGGATGAACTATTCACATCAGAAGCGATAATTTTATATGGGGAACTTAATAATTGAGTATTCAATACATGACGCTGCATAAGCACTAAGTCCAAAGTGGTAATTCCATTATTAACATTAACATCATTATTTTTGCTCGGAATGATTGAGTAACTACCTCCCGGTGCTAAACTAAAGGAATATTGACCGTTACTAGCAGTAGTTACAGAATCCGTTCCTGCAATTCCGGAACATTTCACAGTAACACCTTGTACATAACTGTTTTGCTCTGTACGTATTACCCCTGAAATTGTCACGTTTGAAGGAGCTCCACCAACACTCACAACGGTAGATCCAACATTGCTGGTACATCCATTTACTGTAGCTAATACTGAGTATGTACCACTCATATTTGCAGTAGCATTGGGGATGTTGGGATTTTGCAACGCGGATGTAAAGCCATTGGGGCCAGTCCAGTTATAATTTGCTCCGGAAATAGTACTTGCTGTTAAGTGAATTGTTCCACTGATGTACACAGGAGTGTTACTTCCTGCTATTGGAGCAGAAGGGGGCATATTTACGGTAACATTAATTGCATTTGATGTAGCCGGGCTATTGTTAACACATTGCAAGGATGAAGTAAGAACACAGCTAACCACATCAGTAGGTGCTAAAGTTGATGTAGTGTATGAATATGTATTTCCACCAATATTCACCCCATTGATTTTCCATTGATACGCAGGCGAAGTACCACCATTCGTTGGAGTTGCAGTAAAAGTTACAGCTGTTCCACTACAAATTGGGGTGCTAATGGATGGTGTAATAGAAACTGATGTATTTAATCCGGAACTTGGATTTATGGTAACCAAAACAGAATCTTTCAATATACATCCATTACTGACAGACGAAACGGTGTACCAAGTAGTGTATAATGGTGTTGCAATTGGATTTGGAATATTTGGATTGCTCAGTCCTGTTGTTGGAGTCCATGTATAATTTGAACCACCTGTGGTTGCAAATTGAACTGAGGTACCGGCACAAATAGTTGTATTGTCGGTTGTGTTTAAATATCCAGGAACAATTACAAATAATGCATTACTATAATCATAAACTAAAGGGTTTAACGCAGATTGTACTCTAATTAAAACACTTGATGCATTAATGTTAGGAACTGTCCATGAGTATGAGCCGGAAGTAGTTGCATAATTAGAAACAACAGGAATCCAATTTACACCATAATCCTTTGAATAAGAAATATTATAACTTCCGATGGGCGCACCCGTTTCTGTCCAAGTAATATTATAGGATTGGCATGCATTCAAAGAATCCCCTCCATTAGGGGTAACAACCGTAATTGGGTTTTGGGCAGAAGAAATAGTAAATGCCATATCAGAAATATCTTCTTTGCATGAATTAATATTATCTCTAACCCTAATGTAACAATTCGTTGAAGGAGTATTTGGAACAGTCCAACTATAAGTATTGGTGCTTGTATTGTAACCTAACACAATATTTGTAAATGTACCTCCAGTTCCCGAAGTAGAGTATGCAATATCATAAAAATTAGAAATACCGTCGCTTTGCCATTTTACAGGATAAGAAGTTCCGGACACTAAAACACCACCATAATTGGGTTGAACTATAGAAACCGCTCTTTTTATGGTAAATACAGCATCACTTGAGTCGGATCTACCTGTTATTCCGTAAGGAGTAACCTTAACCAAAACTTGGGTAGAAGGGTTATTGGGAGTAGTCCAGTTATAATTATTAAAGGTATTGGAATAGGTTTGATTTGAGAAAATCGAAATCCAACTTAAGCCATTATCAATTGAGTAATCAAGGTTAAATGCGGTGTATAAAGGTGCTTTTTCAAATGTTATCGTGGTTTGAGTACATGCACCTAAAAGATTTCCACCATTAGGTGTAACTAAGCGCACATATGGTCTTAGCGTAAGAATGGCATCACTAATATCGTAATAAGTTGGATTGTTATAATTACTTATTTTGATTAATGCTTTATCAGAGTTAACATTTGGTAAGGTCCAGGCATAAGTGCCATTGTTAGTAATATTTGTAGCAATGGTATTCCATGTCGATCCACTATCAAGAGAATAATCTAAATTCACAGTTGTTGTAAAAAGAGTATTTGAAAGCCAGGTAATATTTTGGCTTGTTCCTGCATACCATGTTTCCCCTCCATTTGGAGCCGTCAATACAGGAATCGGAATCTGAATTGTAAATACAGCATTGCTAACATCATAATTCGATGGAGCACCTACATTGCTGATTCTAATTAAAGCTTGAGATGTTGGTGTAAATGGAACCGTCCAAGCATAAGTTCCTGTATTTGAAGCCGAAGTAGAAACAATATTCCAGTTTATTCCATTATCAATACTATACTCAATATAAACATTGGAGTATATTGTATTAGGAGTCCATGTAATGTTTTGAGCGCTATTTACTCTCCAAATCTCACCGCCATTAGGAGTCGTAATTACAGGGGTGGCAGCAACAATTGTATTTGAAGTATTACTGGCATCTTTTCTGCAATTATTCTGATTATCTCTCACTCTAACATACACATTGGTACTTGGAGTATTGTTAACTGTCCAATTATAATTACTACTATTCAAATTACTTGCTACAACACCATAAGATGTTCCGCCATTGGTGCTATAAAGCACATCGTAAAAACCACTCGTTCCATTAGCAGTCCAGGTTACATTATAGGGTGTTAAGGCATTCATGCTCACACCTCCATTGGGGTTAATTACCGTAATGGTGCCAGCAGGATTCTTCACCGGTATCTCATAATCACTGCTATCTTGCCAGAATATGGGTGGGTTAGAGCCATAATAGTTTGTGTTCTGCTTCCCTATTACTTTTATCCTTAAACTTCCCGGTGCTAAATCCGGTACTGTCCATGAATATGTATAGCTATGAGTCGAACAGTAATTGTACTGGGTAGTCAATAAGGTCCAGTTGGTACTGCCATTGGTACTATAATAAATTTCATACGTGGCAGGGTAGCTACTTCCGTTGTTTAGGTTATAGCAGGTACTGTAACTCGTATAGTTTTCAAATGCCGTGGTTTTGCTCCACTGAATATTTATCGTTGAACATCCCGTTAAGGTGTCACTTGTTAAATTCGGATAATCTACTGTAATCGGTGCTTTTATAGTAAACACCGCATCTGAGGTGTCTCCACTAGTCGGATACAGATAGTTAATAAGTCTAATTAATGCTTGACTAGTTGTATTAATTTGAGGTGTAGTCCATGCATAAGAGCCAGTATTTGAAGCAGAAGAGGTAATAAGTGACCAACTGACTCCATTATTCAAAGAATATTCAAGTTGAACATTGCTTGAAACAGAATTAACATCCCAGGTAATATTGTGGGTGTTCAATGAACGCAAAATATCTCCACCGTTGGGATACGTGATTAATGGTTTTGGTAAATTTATTGAAAAAACGGCATTGCTAATATCATAACTCTGTGGTGCGCCAACATTACTGATGCGGATTAAAGCTTGGTTGGTT
>CAZJBB010000170.1:0-3483 GCA_964543995.1 uncultured Bacteroidales bacterium | reverse complement strand
TATAGCTATGAGTCGAACAGTAATTGTACTGGGTAGTCAATAAGGTCCAGTTGGTACTGCCATTGGTACTATAATAAATTTCATACGTGGCAGGGTAGCTACTTCCGTTGTTTAGGTTATAGCAGGTACTGTAACTCGTATAGTTTTCAAAAACGGTCGTTTTACTCCACTGTATATTAATAGTTGAACATCCCGTTAAGGTGTCGCTTGTTAAGTTCGGATAATCTACCGTTATGGGAGCTTTGATCGTAAAGACCGCATTGGAGGTGTCGCAAATTGTAGAAACAGTGTTGTTTGTAATTTTCACAAGAGCCTGGGTAGTCGAATTCATAAATGGAATCGTCCAAGAATAACTTCCAGTATTGTTTGCTGCAGCGGCAAGGGTTGTCCAGGCACCTCCATTATTTAATGAGTATTCAATCTTAACAGTAGAGGCAAATAAAGTGTTATCCCAAGTAATATTATGCGTATTTCCACTTCTCCATACCTCCCCCCCATTAGGAGAAGTAATGAAATTTCCTGGCATTTGAATTGCAAAAGCAGCATTGCTAACATCGTTTACCGCTGAACCGGTAGAATTACTTGCGCGGACCAATGCTTGTGAAGTTGGGGTGTTGGGTATATTCCAAGTATAGGAACCGGTGTTTGGGGCAGCAGAATTAATCATATTATAGGTTACCCCATTATCCGTTGAATATTCCAATTTAAGAGTAGTGAAAAAAGTTGCTGAATTCCAGGTAATATTTTTATTGGCATCAATGGTCCAAATCTCTCCGCCATTAGGAGAAGTTAATATAGGATCCGCAGGAGAAATTTCAAATACGGCATTTGACAAGTCTAATTGACAAGAAGTTGTTGCATCTGTTACTTTTACTATTGCCTGAGTAGAAGGAGTATTCGGAACATTCCATGTATAATTGTTTGCAGCAATATTTGTTGCAATTGTAGTATATGTGCTTCCATTATTCGTTGAATAGTACAAATTGAAGAAACCTGAAGTGCCTGCCGGTGTCCAAGAAATCTGGTGGTTGGTGAGACCTTGCCATACTTCACCTCCATTCGGAGAAGTCACTGTAATAGGCAGCTGAATGGTAAACGCAGCATTACTTGCATCTTGTTTTGTTGTATCAGAATAATCTCTTACTCTAACTAAAACATTGGTGGACGCAGCCATTGGCACCGTCCAACTATATTGACCGGTGGAAATGTTAAGTTGTGTTGCTACCGATGACCAAATTGCTCCGCCATTAAGTGAATAATCAATATTCCAAAGATTGGAAACACCAGTCGCATTCCATTTAATTAAATACGTTTGGCATCCATATAATACCTCCCCACCATTGGGTTGGGTAACGGTAATGGATTGTGAAAAAGCAGAAAAAGAAAGCACAAAAGAAACTAAGAATGCATAGATTTTTTTCATAATAAGTGATTTAAGAATATTATAGAAAGCAAATGTATAAAAAATAAATTAAATGGATATAATAAACAAATTGATTAATTTTCATAAAGCATACATTTTGAGGCAATTAACACTTCCTTGTTTAAAAACATGCGTTTTTGGTCAAATTTGGCATGTATTAATTATCATACTTTTACGTTATTAATTAGAGGTTGACTCATCTTTGATACCAAGAACGGATTAATAACCGAAACTTATAAAAACTTTAACCGTAAAACTAAAAACTAAACAATAAAACATGAAAGCCAAGAAATTCAGCAAAGACGATTGGAGGGGACTAGGAGGTACGGTCCTATTTCATGGAGGGTTATTGATGCTTTTTTTATTGGTCGGTTTTAAAACCCCCATTCCTCCATTTCCCAAGGAAGAAAATATTGAACTTGAAATGGGTGGCGGCGGTGGCGGTGGCGGTTCAGAATCCAATAATGAATCGGTAATTGAAAAAACAGCCTCTTCAAACGACAATTCTGAAGAAATCGTTTCCAATGAAAGCAACGAAGTTGCCCCAAAAATAAACAAAGTAAAAGTTGAAAAAAAAGAGGTAAAAATTGAAACGCCCATCGTCAATCCTTTGGCATTGTACAAAAAAAACGCTAAAAACAATGGGAAAGGAACGGGCAATGGCACTGGTAACGGAAGTGGCACCGGATCAGGTACGGGTAGCGGAAATGGTAGTGGAAACGGATCAGGCAATGGCTCAGGAGATGGCTCCGGTACAGGACCGGGTTCCGGCCCCTCTTTTAGTTTGAATGGTCGATCGGCAAAATATTTGCAAAAACCCGATAATTCATTTTCTGAGCAAGGAACGGTGGTAGTTAATATTTGGGTGAATCAGACAGGGGAAGTTACCCGTGCTGAAGCAGGGGCAAGAGGAACCAATACTACCAATTCTCAGTTATGGAAATTGGCAACAACAGCGGCTTTAAAAACCAAGTTTTTTGCAAAAACCGATGCTCCTAATGAGCAAAAAGGAACCATAACTTATCACTTCATCCGTTTGAACTGATGAAATACAAAGAGGTACTGGCATATTTATTTTCTCAGTTGCCCATGTACCAAAGAATTGGCGCAGCAGCTTATAAAGCCGACTTAAACAATACCGTCGCCCTTTTAAACCATTTGGGTAACCCTCAAGAATCATTTCGATCCATTCATGTTGCGGGAACCAATGGCAAAGGATCCGTTTCTCATTATTTAGCTTCCATTTTTCAAGAAGCCGGGTATAAAACCGGTTTATATACCTCGCCTCATTTAAAAGATTTTAGAGAAAGAATTAAAATAAACGGAAGATTAATTCCGGCAAAAAAAGTTAGTCTATTTGTAAACACCCATCGGCCCGTTTTTGAAGAAATACAGCCATCGTTTTTTGAAATGACCGTAGGACTTGCTTTTGATTATTTCAAAAGTCAAAAGGTTGATATCGCCATTATTGAAACCGGTATGGGTGGACGACTCGACTCAACCAATGTGATTCGTCCTGAGGTTTCTGTAATTACCAATATTGGATTGGACCATACTCAGTTTTTGGGAGAAACCATGGAAAAAATCGCCTTGGAAAAAGCAGGAATTATTAAAACAGGAATTCCGGTGGTTGTTGGCGAAACCCATGAAAAAACCAAGGACGTTTTTAAGGAAATGGCTTCTCAAAAAAAAACAGCTTTGTTTTTTTCAGAAAATCTATACAATGTCATTAAAGTCAACAAATTGCAATTTAATCGTTTAAACGTTGATGTGTATCGGAGTGAGGAAAACATATTTGCAAATCTACAATCAGAACTCACCGGAAATTACCAATTAAAAAATATAGTGACGGTAATGCAAACCTTGGAAGTACTTAAAAAAACAGGATACAATCTAAAAAACAAGCACATCAGAAAAGGTTTCAAAAATGTGATTGCAAACACCGGTTTAAAGGGTCGGTGGCAATTACTTTTAAAAGATCCTTTAGTGATTGCCGATACCGCTCATAATGAAGAGGGCTTAAAACAAACATTACATCAAGTTCAAACGATTCCGCATGA
>CAZJBB010000169.1:0-7401 GCA_964543995.1 uncultured Bacteroidales bacterium | reverse complement strand
CCCTTACAACTTGACCGGTTGGATTGGTTAAGGTAAAGGTTACGGGATGGTCTTCGGGTAAGGTTTTAAGCGTGTCCTCAAGAATAAAAGTAACATATAAAGAGTCGCCCGGTCTCCAAACGCCTCTTTCACCATAAATAAAACCTTTAAGCCCTTTTTGTACTACCTCTCCTCCTACATCAAACATACTCAGCGACAAACAGCCTCCTTCAGCTAATTTTAAATAGGTTCTTTGCTTTTCCTTTTTTGCCAGCACCATAAAGGGTCTTCTTTTCAATTTAACAGACACCATACCATCTTCATTAGTTTCTGCAGAGGAAAGGAGTTGCTGTTGAAAGTCATAAAATTCAACTTTTACCCCTTGTAATGGCTTTGTACTTATAATGTCTGTTACATAAGCGTTAAATGATCCATCATTGCCTCCTTTGGCAATAATCCCCAAATCGGAAGCCAACACATTTTTTACGACAAATTTATTGTTATAATATGTAGGCTTGCATGGATCGTCGCGTTCGTCCCAACGATAATAATAATACCCTTCTTCATCGTAGCTATCATCGTAATAATCATTGTAATAATTCCATCCATCTTCATCCTTGTCATTATTATCATTCCAAGTATTGAGTTCCGGTTCCTCCACATTACTATCACCACTACATGGATAAGTAGAATATTTCTTCTTAAAACTAATACGAATGGAATAAATAGCTCCGGGTTCAGGTTTAATTAATTCCGATAAATCAAGCGTATATTTATTCCATTTATTGTAATCGATGACTTTGTCCAGTGGGATTGTTTTTTTGAGTACGGTTCTTGCTACTCGAGACATTTCACTTTGTCCATTATAGTCGTTTACCTGAAAAAATTGCAAAATGTTGTTTTCATAAATCCTCATTACCTTTACATCAATGGCGTTCAAATTTACTGCTTCAAATGGGAGAAGCATCCCATTAGAACTGGGCATGATGTTTCCTGAACCAACAAATCGCACATTAGGCTTGGTATCCTCAAATTGGATACTCGTAGAAACGGGAGTGTTAATTGTAATTCCGGCAGAAGATTTCAAGGAGGGCTCAATTGTGAATAACTGATTTCCCTTGGGAAAGTCATTCATAAAAATCTTCAACTCATTGTCCTCTATCACATAACGCAAATCATTTTTCGCTCCGAGTTTTATCAAACCATCTAAGTTTTGATCAGCCAACAAGGGGTTAGAAAACTGGACCAAAATATAGGGTTCAGAAGCATTTACGACCCTGTAGTCCAAATACTTAAACTCTCCTAAAGCCGGAATCTCAACTTCCTTTTGTCCACTTTGCTCAGCGTCAATTAAAGTACCATTCCATGTGAGGGTAACAAAACTTTTGCTGTTTCCCCTATTTATTGAATCAATTTGAAAATAATGCATCATCTTTTTCGCATCATGCGACCAAGTTACTTCAAGCTTTCTACCTTCTTGGGTTGCAGTAAGCAACTTTGAAAACTTTGATTCATCGGCTACATCAGAGGTTTTAATATAACCATACATCCGCTCTTTTGAGAGGTTATTGTTATTATAGGCTTTATGATTTTCAATTTTCACTTCGAAATCTTGCATCATGGTCTGGAATTGAAATTCAAGCGTTTTAAGGGAGTCAGGGACTTTCATAAGTTTAGATAGAAAGAACTTTCCTTCGAAAAATTGCTTGGCCGGCAACTTTTCTTCCGGTTTAAATTCTATGGTTCTGGCATCCACCCAATATGCTTTTCCTCTAATTGATGGTTCAAAAGCAAAAACTTCTTTATCCAGCGGCGTATTAAACAATGTTGTATCCACAAAGTCTTCATTTAATCTAACTTTTATGGATGCGTGTGTAGAAACAACTCCTGTGGTAAACCCCTGCACATACTGTTTAAATGCCGGATTTACTTTTTTAAAAACATGTTTTTTACCTGTAACTGCAAACATAATAATTGCAGATAATAAAAGGGTAGCCGCAGCCGAAACAACAACAAATTTTGTTTTTTTCATTGTTTAATGAGTTTGTGTAAATAATGCAATTTGTCTGGTTGGATATTGTAAAAAAAAGCAAATATAGTCACAATCCATGCCTTTTACCATGAAATTAAAATATTTTTATCAACTCAATACTAAGCAGCTTTCATCTATCACAAAAACACAATTCCTTCATTATCATATACTTGATAATAAAGGAATTCAATTGGATTATGATAAAATCTGAAAGTATAAATGAGAAAACTGATAAAAGACTTAGCTGAAGCAATAAGTCTTCTTTGTTCTTATTGAAAACCAAGAAAATGAAGTTTAATTTCAAAATTCGATGATATCCTCAGACAGCATGTAATGTTTGAAATAAATACACCCACAAAGAAAATGCAAGCAAGCACCTTCAATGTATGGTTTAAATGAATCTATTTTGCCTTAATAAACTCTCCTTTAAGAGTTGATTTATCCTTCTTGGCGGTAAGGAAATACAATCCCTCGGCCAATTCGCTAATATTTATGGTTGCTTTTCCTGATTCAATATGCAAGGAGGGTATATTTTTAACTAAAACACCCATAATATTATAAATGCTTAAGTTCTCAATAACTTTCGAATCAGATTTTACTTCAATCGAGATTTCTGTATATGCAGGTGATGGATATATAAGTACTTTTTCCTCTGTAAGCGTATTTTCAAGAACGCCTGCACTACAAGTGGCTTTTCCGGCAAGGACAGTAGCTCCGGTATTATTAGGATCGAGCCAATCTTTTAAACGAGTGGCACTGGTGGCTCCATTTTGATCCCAATGATAATATATTTTCCCGTATGCATCCGGACTGGTTAAAGCAGTACAAAGTGAACCTCCTCCGGTTAGTGTACCAACAATATTACCGCTAGGATTAAAAATGGGAGAACCTGAAGAACCACCTTCGGTTACACCATGACCATTGGTTGTTCCCGCCCAAACTACTTGCCAATGGGTTCCAGTTCCACCATAATTTATTGAAGTTAATGGAGAGGTATATGTCGAGATTTTCATAATATCGGCAGATGGGTGATGAATGCTAACCCCACTTGCACTGGCAGTATTGGTTCTGTCCCAACCATTATAATACACATTAAAAGTAGATGCTATTGCAGAATTAATCTGAACCAAACAAAAATCAGATCCGGTACCATTAGAGCCATATGTATCATGAGCTTTTAAAGCACATCCTGTTTTAGTGTAAGCACTTAAATTACCGGTAGTTCCGGTACAAGTAGTCGCTTGATAATGGAAATGAAAAACCCAAGCATTGTAGTCGGCTGTGGTAGCATAAGCATTATCATAATGACAGTGGTCGGCTAATAATACATAAGGGGTACAATTTTGGGCGGTATTATTTACTAAAGAACCTGTGCAATTGAACCAATTTCCGCTGGTACCACCCACTCGGATGTCTAGTAAAACAACTCCATTTCGTTGAAACTGCCAATTGTCACCTTCGGGAGAGCAAATAACATTCACTTCACATGCTCCTGAACCTGCTTTTTCAAATTCGCCGTTGCGATAAAAATAATTCAATTCAGTAATATTTAATTTTGCTTTTCCGGAAACAGCATTTGGAAGAAATAACTCCAAGGTGATTTCGTCTCCAAAAACCCGCTGAGTTGAAAAATAAGCATTTTCAGTATTGTTATCCTCAGTATAGGCTCCAATTAACATGCTTTTCGATTTGTTGTATAAATATAATTTAGCTCCTTTGGGTAAATAGAAAGAACCATATCCAAAACCAATGGATTTTGCTCCACTACATTTTATAGTTAATCGCCAAAGCTTGGCATCCAATTCAGGCAAATCTGTCCATGTGCCTGAATTGGTTAAGTTATAATCAATAGGAACAGTGACCCCAATTCGATAGGGGGCATTCCTTTTTGCCTGAAAACTATCGTATTCTGCCAAACTTGAATAAATGGGTGCTTGAACTTGAACAAAATCAATTTCACCGGAAAGGTTTTTCCTCTCGAAACTTAAAGGAATCCCACCTTCACTATCTTGAGCAAGAGAAGCCGCTATTCCTATAAAACTAAATGCAATTAAGGATAGAATTTTTTTCATATATTTTTTTGGATTATTTTTCAATGTGGTTCTTTCAATTCACGCAATAAATCAAGCCTTTAAAGGAAGATTTTCAGGGGGTAAATTTAGAAAAAAAACACATCTGCTCTGGCTTCTGTCCATGTTTAACACTTTTTTAAACATGCGGATTCAAGTACACCCCAGTCATTTAACATTACAAAATCTTGATACTAAATCGGCTTCCAAAAATAATATGTACTTTTGCACGACAAATTTCAAATACATAACCCATCCCATAAGCCAAAAAAATTGAATGACCAGATTGATTTTAATTATTGGGTTTGGTAGTTTTTTAGGAGGTGTCTTAAGGTTTTTGACTTCACGCTTTATTCAAACTCATTTCGTTTCCGGTTTTCCATTGGGAACGTTTCTTGTTAACTTCATTGGATGTTTCATTATAGGATTACTTTTTGGATTAACTGAAAAAGGTCATGTTTTTAACGAGGAATTGCGTTTGTTTCTCATGGTTGGGTTTTGCGGAGGATTTACCACCTTTTCGGCATTTTCCATCGAAAGCTTTTTAATGTTAAAAAACAACGATTTTTTGGGGTTTTCTTTATACGTTGGCTTAAGTGTTTTTTTAGGCATAGTCGCTACTTTTGCAGGAAATGCAATTATTAAAGTATAATTACATGAAAAAAACGGTTCTTTATATAATATTCGCCGGCTTTTTCTTTATTCCCTCAGATGTTTTTTCGCAAAACATTGATATTGAAATCCTTAAATCTGTCAATATAAATAGAAATACTTCCTTAGACTCCTTTTTCATTTTATTGACTGATTCGGCGCCATACATTGCATATTGTGTTCCTTTAATATTGCTTATTTTTTCTGCCTTTAGGAAAAACAAAGCTTTACTGCAAAAATCCCTTGCAATTATTGTTGCCTTTGCTTTAGCCACCATAATCTGTAATATTCTAAAGTATTCTCTTCAGGTACCCAGACCTTTTGAAACCTATTCTTTTATTGAAAAAGTTTCAGGAGGAGGAAGTCCCTCCTTCCCTTCAGGCCATACTTGTGATGCATTTGTTATTGCAACAGCTTTAATTTTTGCTTTTGGGAAATGGTATTATACAATTCCATTCCTTTTTTGGGCATGTTTAGTTGGTTATTCTCGTATGCATTTAGGGGTACATTATCCTTCCGATGTTTTTGGTGCTGCATTAATAGGATTTGGCAGTAGCTTTCTGACGTTCTACTTTTATAAACGAATGTTAAAAAAAGAAAATTCTTAAAAATAACAACGTCTCAAACAAAAATATAAGTATTTTTGTTATAACTAAAACGTTAAACCTATGGCAAACATCACACTACAAGGAAACCCTTTTCATACATTGGGTGAATTACCGAAAATTGGTGAAAAAGCACCGAACTTCGAACTCTTAAAAGCTGATTTATCTATAACAACATTGTCAGATTTCCGCGGTAAGATATTGATTTTAAACATTTTTCCTAGCCTCGACACTGGAACCTGTGCCGCAAGCGTTAGACAGTTTAATAAAATTGCCGGTGAAATACCCAATGTAAATGTGCTTTGTATTTCACGCGATTTACCTTTTGCTCAAGCTCGTTGTTGTGTTGCTGAAGGATTGAATAATGTTATGACTCTTTCGGATTTCCGAAACGGTGCTTTTGGTAAAGCATACGGCTTGGAAATTTCTGATGGTCCTTTACAAGGATTGCACTCCAGAGTGGTTATCCTTATCAATGAAAAAGGAGAAATTGTATATACCCAACAAGTTCAAGAAATAGTAGATGAACCCAAATACGATGAAGTTTTAGCAATATTAAAATAAATTTCTATCCATATTAAATCTTTTCATTTTTATGTAGTCATTATTCTTAATTAGAACCAATATTTTAAACCAACAAACCAATTACCTTCATGAAAAAGTTATTATTTACCATTTTTAGTTCTCTTGCCTTTAGTGGGATTTATTCTCAGGCAGTTATTGACGATGGAAAAGTTGAAGTTATCACTTGCAGTAAGTTTGAGATAACAAAACCCCTCAGAGAGCTTGCTGCAATTAATAATGTTCAGATTACTGAAAACAACGAAAGATGGGAATCGCAAGACCGATTGAACCGCTTTCCAAATTTCACAAAAGCAAATCCAAATGCATTACCTCAAGGAGAAGATCAAGCTACTCAAAAAGTAATGGGAACAAAAATGTTAGCGGCTCCTATTGCAAACTGGGTGGGTCAACCCGGTTCCGGATGTCCTCCTGATCCAACCGGTGCAGCAGGTCCAAACCATTATGTTCAAGCTGTAAATTCAGAATATAAAATTTATACTAAAACAGGTGGTGCTGTTACCGGAGGAGGCGCTTTTGCTTTAGGAACTTTGCTATTTGGCAGTAACAATGGTGACCCGGTGGTAATGTATGACAAATTTGCTGACCGATGGGTTATTACTGAATTTGGAACTAACTCTGATAAAAAGATATACATTGGGGTTTCTCAAACTTCTGACCCAACAGGAGCTTATTATACGTATCAATTTGTGGCTTCCATTTTTCCTGATTACCTGAAATTTTCAATTTGGACAGATGGTTATTACATGACCCATAACACTTCAACCTCTGCCACAAAAAGATTATACATTTTTGAAAGAGATCAAATGATTGCCGGAAATGCTGGTTCAAGAATGATTAATAAAACTTACACCACGAATACTTCTGGTGGTTTTATTTGTCCTTTAGCAGCTTATGCTGATGGACAGCTTCCCCCGGCAGGAACCCCTTGTCCAATTTTCTGTTACGAAGATGATGCCTGGGGTGGTACCTACGCAGATAGAATTGATATTAATAACGTAACAACTACATGGGGAACCACACCAAGTGCTACGGTAACATTAGCGGCACAATTACCTACCACTCCCTTTGATGCTTCCTATAATTCCAATTGGGATGATGTAAGCCAACCCGGAAGCACCCAAAAACTAGATGGCATTGGGGGTGTTTTTACCTATAGAGCTCAATATAGAGTTTGGACAGGATACCATTCAGTAGTTTTATGTAATGGAGTTTTGGTGAATTCAACCACCGGTCAAAGAGGAATACGCTGGTATGAATTGAGAAAAAACACCTCTACGGGTGCATGGAGTATTTATCAACAAAGCACCTATGCTCCTGATGCACTTAATAGGTGGGTAGGAAGCATTGCTATGGATGACAATGGATCGATTGGTATGGCATATGCCACTTCAGGTGTTGATGGTACAAACAGCGTGTAGATCGGAAGAGCGTCGTGTAGGGAAAGAGTGCTCAGAGCCGGGTAGGTGGTGGTGGTACGGGG
>CAZJBB010000168.1:0-7479 GCA_964543995.1 uncultured Bacteroidales bacterium | reverse complement strand
TTACAGCATCAATGAAACCTAACATTTCCAGTACTTCCGGACGCAATTCGGTGAGTACTTTTTTGGTTGTAGTGATGGTTTTGTCAATCAATTCGATTAAATGATTGCTGTTTTCTGTAATGTGTTGAGAATCATCTTGGTTTGCTAGTTTCTTGCCCCTTTGCTTAATCACCCCTGCATCAAATTTCATAGCTACTAAAATTTGGCCCAATTCGTCATGGATTTCTCTTGCCAAGTTTACCCGTTCTTCTTCACGTACATTTTGAAGGTGGGCAGCAAACTTTTTAAGTTGTTCTTCTGACTGATGTAGTTTATACAAGGCTTGAATCCTGTCGGTGATGTTGTTGTGCTGAATGATAACATTGCTTAAACTTTGATTCTCATCAAAAATAGGATAAGCCCAGTTTTGAAACCAAACTTTTTCTTTCTTTTTTGGGGTTTTTGGGTTTGTTCTGAGAAGAGAAAATTCCCATTCAGCAGTTTCTCCATTTCGAAAAACCTTTTCCAAATAGGGGAGGGTTCCATTCGATTTTACATGGGCATCGTTTAAAATGTTATACGCAGCACTTTCATCATTATTAATTTCTATACCGAAAGTTTCTGTATATTTTGGGTTAATTTTTTCGCACCAGCCATCAGCATCAAAAATTTGAGTACTTACTGAAGATTGCATAAACATTTGCTCGAAAAAGTGTTTTTGCTTCGACAATTCAGCTTCTGCTATCATCCTTTGGGTGATATCCTTAATCATCACGTGTCTTGCATTACGGCCAACAAATACAACCGAATGTGAATTGGTTTCTACCCAGAGGATTTCTTTGTCTTTTCTTACGTTTCGCCAAACACCTCCCGGGTTATACTCAAATTTAGATTTTTCAATATCTTGGACTAAGGATTCTAAGTCTTCTGTAAGATGTAGATCGCTTAAGTTTAAGGCAAGGAATTCTTCTCTTGAATAACCATATTGATGCATTGCAGCGCTATTAATTTCGAGAATAGAAAGGTCTTGAATGTCATAAATGATCATGGGCTGAGGATTATTGTCAAACATAAGCCTATATTTCACTTCGCTTTCTTTTAAACTCTCCAAAGCGATTTTTCTCGCCGTAATATCTCTCAGCGATCCATCAATCCGAATGGGATTATTATGCCTATCAAAAATTAATTTTGCATTAATGGATGCATAAACAGTTCGACCACTTGATGTCTTTAAAGAAATTTCATAATCATTTACTTCCCCTTTTTGTTTAATAGCATTGAGGAATAGGTCTCTGTCTTTTCTGTGGGTATATAATTCAGAAACATTCGTATTTAGCAACTTTTCACGGTCAAATTCAGTGAAATGTTTAATGGAAGGGCTGATTTCTAGAATGATGCCGTTCATGTTTGTTTGGTAGAAAACATCTTGTACATTTTCGAAGATGGTTCTGTATTTTTCTTCACTTTCCTCAATGGCTAGTTTGGATAGATAACTCTCGGTAATATCCATTATAGTTCCAGTCATTGAAATGGTATTCCCGTTTTCATCAAAAGTGAGCTTTCCTAATCCATGTACCCACCGGGTTTTTTGATCCGATTTTCGGCTTATTCTGTATTCTTTATCAAACTCTTTCTTTCCAATTACCACTTCATTGGTGAGGTATTGACGCATCATTTCTCTATCTTCAATATGTACGATATCCAACCATCCTTCAATATTTCTATGGTATTCGGTATCGATTCCGAAAATTTGATTGAGCACTTCAGACGATTCCCATGTGCTGTTAACAAAATTTGTTTTATAGGATCCAACGTTGGCCGCTTTTTGCGATTCTTTGAAAAAATACTCACTTTCGCGAAGTGCATTTTGAGCTTTTTTAAGCTCACTAATATCAATAATAATTCCTCTTAAACCTTTAATCTTATTGTTTTTCAACATTGGATCGGAATACACCAATACATTGATAATGCTCCCGTCTTTTCGATACATAGCATACTCATTGCTGCCTGTATTGAGTCCTACTAAGCTGTTTTTTACGTTATCTTTTGCTCTTTGTCTATCTTCCGGAATGTATAAATCCAAGGTGTTTAATCCAATTACATCATCCTCTTCGGTATATCCTAAGATAGAATAGGCTTGTTTATTGATATAGGTGAGTTTGCCAAAGATATCTGTTTCAAACACAATTTGAGGAAGCATTTCTGCCATGACTCTGAATTTTTCTTCACTTTCTTTAAGATCCTCTAAAGCTTTCATTCTTTTTGTTACATCGAGTACAAAAACAGAAATGCCGACAATATTCCCACTCTCGTCTTTGATAGGGCTATAATAATCCTCGAAAAAAATTCTCTGAAGATTAATATCGCCATACTCCTCGGTTAAAACAAAAAATTCATCATTTAAAACTCGATCGAAATTTCTTTTTGCTTGCTCTTTATCTTCTTTGGTTGTGATAACATCGAGAATATAGCTTCCTATTTCAATATGGGTTCCCCATAATTGTTTAATACTTTCTTTATGATGTTTTGTAAAAGCAGTGTAACAATAATTTGTATCCAAAGCAAAAATGATTACCTCCATTGGACTTTCTAAAATCGATTTATGGAGTACAAAATCTTTGCGGTAATTTTCTTCACTTGTGCGCAAAGCTTCCATCATTAATTTTCTGTTTGAGAAATCATGGATGTTAACGATAACTCCGTTAAATTCCTCAACGGAAAATTTTGAACCATTTACTTCTCCGTAAAAGTTACTGCCATCAGCCCGTTTCATTTTAAATTCAACGTTTTTAGGACTTTTATTATTAAGAATAATGTTATGGAAAATAAATCCTGCTTCAGATTTTTGCTCGTCTACTACAAAATCAGAAAAATATTTCCCGACCATTTCTTCAGGTTTAAGATAAAACAAAGATTCAGAAGCTGGTGAAGCATAGGTGATCATTCCATTGTTGTCGGCAATTGCAATTAAGTCAGAAGAATTCTCTGCGATGCCCCGGAATTTTTCTTCACTGGCTTTCAATTCTTTTTCGGCTTTCTTTAGATCCGATATATCTGTTAAGGATGTAACTCTAATGTCTTTTCCTTTATAATGCATCATTTTGCCTTGCAGCAAGGCTTCGAAAATGGTGCCATCTTTTTTTATGGCACGTGCTTCATAAGGAAGTGTGTACATGGAAAGCATCTTTTCCATAACCATGTCTCTATCGTCGGGATGCATCCATTCCGTTCCATATCGACCAATTGCTTCTTCGTCTGTATAACCAAAAGTTCTTTCTGCCGCTTTATTCTGTTCAATGCAAATGCCTTTTTCTGAGAAGAAAATGGATTCGAATGCCGCGTCAGAAAGCCCTTTGAATTTCTCCCGGCTTTCTTCCAAATCAGCTTCCGTTTTTTTTCGGCTTAAAAATAAGCCGATTTGGTTCACAAAGATTTCAATAATTTCTTTATTCTTTAAGGTTTGGTTTCTTTCAAACATCAAGGTGAAGTCACCAATTGATTTCTCGTTTTTTGATATTTGGATAATGTAAACTTCTCCTAGGTTAAAGGTTTTTTCGATTACAGAGGAAACAGACTTAGCAATAACTATTCCTGTTAATTCATGTAAATTGTCGAATTTTGTAAAAGTATTGTTTTTGATTTTGGCTTGTCGACGAGCATCGTGCTTCCATTTTTTATTAATAAGATCAAAACCTAATATGCTAGTGGCTTTGCTCTGAAAATTACTTAATCCCGAAAATGCCAATGTTGTAAAATCAAGTCCATCTTCATCGAATAAATTAAAAGCAGTGTATTTAGCCCCGGAAATCACCTTAATAAAGTCAGTCATCTGTTGATAATCGACTTTATTATCAACAGATTCAATAAATTGGGTACTCTCAACCAACATTTTTTGAAGCAAATCTCGGTGCTCAAGAAGTTCCTTTTCAATCACTTTCCTTTCAGAGATATCCCTGAAATTCACAACAATAGAAGCCACATCGGGGTCGTCTAATAAATTAGAAAAAGTGCTTTCAAGCCATTTCCATTCTCCTTTATTGGTTTTAAATCGATATTGAATAATGGGAACATAAGCCGGATTTTTAATAATTTCGGATAATGCAAAAAGAACGTGATTAATATCGTCGGGATGGGTTAACTCATTTGGGTGCGGAGGTTTTGCAGTGACCTTAAATCCAAAGGCTTTTTCTCCCGAAGGGCTGATGTATTTAAAATTACCTTCTTTATCTAATAAAGCAATTCCGTCCGGAGCTTTTTCGGTTAAGGCCTGAAAATGCCGACTGATTTTTTTAATTTCGTCTTCGGCATTTTTTCGACTGGTAATATCACTCGAAACTGACAATATTCCTTGTTCTCCATTTGCTAGTGTAATTACGGTTTCGCGAAGAAGGACATAAGCAATGCTCCCATCTTTCCTAACAGAATCTACTTCATGTTCCAAATGTCCAAGCTTAAAAATCTTTGCAATATCTTCGG
Source organism: uncultured Bacteroidales bacterium (assembly GCA_964543995.1). Taxonomy (GTDB): domain Bacteria; phylum Bacteroidota; class Bacteroidia; order Bacteroidales; family CAIXTV01; genus CAIXTV01. The sequence continues at coordinate 3,024 of CAZJBB010000168.1, read as the reverse complement.
TTGGGTCATTCTTTCGATGTTTAGGAATAAATATGCTGATATTGTTTCCAATCAATTCATTTTTGCTATACTGAGTGGCTTTTGATACTTCATCGTTTACATCCAAAATATTACCATTTTTATCCAGGATGGTGATACCTGTGGGCGAAATTTCAAATAAGGTACGGTAACTTTTTTCACTTTCAATTAAAGCATCCTGAGCTTTCTTTTTGTCGGTAATATCCCTGGCAACCACTTGAGCTCCAGTGCCATCCATTAGTTGTATAGGTAAAGAGGTTACTTCTGCATAAAAAATATTTCCTTTTAATGTAAATAACTTTTCTTCGAGGGGTGGTAAAGGTGAATTTTTCAAAGCCACATCTTTCATTCGATTTGCAACCATCATTTTGTGGTCGGGGTGCACAAAATCGATTAAATTCAACCCAATTAATTCGTTTTCATTTGCTGCTTCAAACAATTTCACCGTCGCAGCGTTTGCAAATTGAACGATGCCGTTTAAATGAACCAAAATGGCATCCGGTGATTGCTCAATTAGGAGTCTATATTTCTCTTCGCTTTTTTTCAATTCTTCCTCACTTTTTTTTCGGGCAAGGATTTCTTTCTGGATATCTTCCATCAAATTAAGGGTGGCATTGTTTACGCTTCTTAATTCAGCATTTTGTTGTTCCAGTTTCTTTAGCAAGAGGTTTTTTTCCGATTTTTTGTCTATGCTTGCGGTTTTAATTTTCACCATAGCCCTAATTTGAGTCACTAGCTCGATTTCATCAATAGGCTTAGCAATAAATGCTTCTGCGCCGACTTCTAAGGCTTTCATCCGGCTTTCTCTGTCTTCTTTTAAAGCGGTAATAAACACCACCGGAATGTCTTTCAACTGTTCGTCAGATTTAATGGTCTTGCAAACCTCAAACCCATCCATATCGGGCATTACAATATCGAGTAAAATCACATCCGGATTCTCGGAGCATGCAATTTGAAGCCCTTTTACTCCATTATCAGCCTTGAAAAATGTATAATCGGGAAAAGTATCTTTAATCAGGGCTTCTAAAATGATAAGATTATCTCGGTTATCGTCGATCCCAAGTATTTTAATCGCTCTATTTTCCATACAATATTTCATTGATTGTTTTATAAAACAGCATGTCGTCTATGGGTTTGGCTATGTAATCGTCGAAACCGTGGGATAATATGGTTTCCTTGTCCTGCGTCATGGCACTGGCAGTAAGTGCAATTACCGGAATATGCTGGAGATTAATATCATTTCGAATGATGTTAAAAGCAGCGATGCCATCCATTCTGGGTAAGGCAATATCCATGAGTATGAGATGGGGTTTGTGTTTTTTTGCCAATTCAATGGCTTCGATACCGTCGTTTGCTTCTATAATATTACAGCTATCATCAAACAAAGCCCTAATGGTTAGCATGTTGTCGGCATTGTCTTCAACTACCAGTATCAATGGCATTTCGTTGTTTAGCAGCTTAGGGAAATCTTTTTTGAGTTTCACTTTTAAGGGTCCCATTACCAGCTCGTTTATGGTAAATAGTAAATCCTCCCGGTTTATATCTCCTTTTTGTATCAATTGATGGATGTTGTTTCTTCCTAATACCGCCAAATCTTCTTTGGTTATGTGCTTGGCTGTAAGAATAAGTACAGGAACATGAGCAGTGGGCTCTGCGGCTCTGATTTTTTTAAGTACCTCAAACCCATCTACATCAGGCATCATCAAATCCAATATAATAGCGTCCGGAGTGGTAATAGACATGGCACTAAGGGCATCTATACCGTTGCTTGCCAGTAAAGTATGATAACCCGAAGCTTCCAATATATCTTTCATCTGAATTAAGACCGGCTCACTATCGTCAACCAGAAGGATGGTTTTCCCTTGAGTATTTTCGGTTTTGAGGGTAGCGCTTGAGGGGATTGAATATTTTGAGTTTTCGGATATCTTTGAAATGGGGACTGCAATCATTTCGGAATACGTTTTGGGAATGGTCACTGTGAACTGGGAGCCGCTGCCCGGAGTACTTTCAACGACTATGGAACCACCCAACATTTGAGCGTATTTTTTAGCAATGGCTAATCCTAAGCCTGTCCCTCCAAATCTACGAGAGGTACTTCCATCGGCTTGCCTGAATTCCTCGAATATGCTCTCCAGATTTTCTTTTTGGATTCCAATGCCGCTGTCCTTAACTATAATTTCTATTACTTCGGGCTTTTCGGCTAAACTTACTTCAACTTTCCCTTTCTCGGTAAATTTAACCGCATTGCCTATGATATTTTGAACAATATGCTGAAGTTTTGCGGCATCTGTCTTGATGCTGAGGGTTTTGTCGTTTTTCAAAAGTACAAGACCTATTTTTTTCTGTTTTGCCTGAGGCAAAATCATGCTAACAATATCCCCAACCAAAGCTTCCGGATTGAATTCAGTGACTTCAACTTCTTCTTTTCCCGCTTCAATGCGTGAGATGTCAAGAATATCGTTAATTAATGCCAGTAAATGCTTTCCATTCCTCTCAATAACTTCGATGTATCCATACTCATCGGCAGGGATTTTATTCGCCAACCTTCGACTCAATACACTTGAAAGGGCAATCACTGAATTTAAAGGGGTACGTAACTCATGGCTCATATTCGAAAGGAAATTCGTTTTTAGCAGATTGGCTTCTTTTAACTGTGCCTTTTGCATTTCAAGTTCTGTGTTCTGTTCCACCAGTTCAGCCGATTGCGAAGCCAGTTCGTTTTTCTGAGCTTCCAGTTCGCTGTTTTGCATGGCTAGTTTTTTTGAAAATTCTTGCATTTTATGATAGGCCAAAATTCCCTCTAGACGTGCACTTAAGGTTACATGAATTTTTTCAATAAGCTGCATGGACTGCAACTCATATTTACGAAGGCTTGCCAAAGAAATAATGGCTATCACTTCATTATCAGCAATAATTGGAATACTGAGGATTTCTTTGGGTATGAATTTCCCACTTACAGTATTGAAAACAAATTGGGTGTTTTCTGAAATGTTTTTTATGTGCTGA
>CAZJBB010000167.1:0-7512 GCA_964543995.1 uncultured Bacteroidales bacterium | reverse complement strand
CTTGATTTACTATTGAAAGGAACAGGCTTTAAACCAACCAAAGACCAACGTTTCCGTGTGTATCTAACCAACAGTTTGGAAGAACATCACCCCGACACTGGAACACTTTTTGCCAATTGGTTAAGTTCCGAAGCAAACGAAGCAAACCACATAAAACGAGACACGCCGGTAATGTGTATTGTTGGAAATCCTCCTTACAGTGGCGAAAGTGCCAATAAAGGCGAATGGATAATGAGCCTGATGGAAGATTATAAGCAAGAACCAGGAGGAAAAGAAAAACTCAAAGAACGCAATCCCAAATGGATTAATGATGATTACGTTAAGTTTATTCGGTACGGTCAGCATTTTATTGAAAAGAATGGAAGTGGTGTATTGGCATTTATCAATCCACACGGTTATTTGGATAATCCTACCTTCAGAGGAATGCGCTGGAATCTGCTTAAAACTTACGATAAAATATATACTATTGACTTGCACGGTAACAGCAAGAAGAAAGAAACTGCACCTGATGGTAGTGTTGATGTAAATGTGTTTGATATTCAGCAGGGAGTTTCTATTAATATTTTTGTTAAGACAGGAAAGAAAAAAAACAATGAATTAGGAAAAGTATTTCATTATGACCTATTTGGCAAACGTGAACTGAAATATGATTTTCTGCTTTCAAACTCACTCAAAACAGTACCATATAAAGAATTACCCAATGTAGCTCCAAACTATTTTTTTGTTAGCAAAAATTTTGAAGAGCAAAAGGAATATAACAAAGGGTTTTCTATCAATGAGTTGTTTCCTGAAAACAATGTGGGCATAGTTACATCGAAAGATGCTATTCTGATAAATGAAAACAAACAAATGCTAATTCAGAATATCGAAAGCTTTTATAACATTAAAGCTGACATAAGTCTGATTAAGAAAATTTCTTATCGTCCATTTGATAACAAATTTGTGTATTACGATGTCAAACTGCTTGAAAGGGCAAGAGAAAAAATAATGCAAAATTTCATTAAAGGGAATAATATTGGACTCTATATTGGTAGACAAGGACAAGTAGTTGGGTCAATGACTTGGAATTTGGCATTTATAACAAATTCAATTTCAGACTTTAATCTTTATTATAGAGGTGGTGGTATATCCTTTCCATTGTATCTTTATAATGAAAAATCCAAAACATCACAATCCAACTTATTTGAAGATACACCTGCATATGGTGGTAAAGAAATTAAAAATGAATCTGGAATTTTAGAAGAACCTCAGTTTGCTTATCAAAACTTAGCTTATCGCCCTAATCTTAGTCAGAAAACAGTAAGGGCTATTGAAAAAAGTTTAGGAATTCCATTTATAATTCAACATTATAAAACTTCAAACAATGAGTTTGGAGAAGTTGATTTGCTGGATTATATCTATGCCGTTTTACATTCGCCAACTTACCGGGAGAAATACAAAGAATTTCTAAAGATTGACTTTCCAAGAGTTCCATATCCTACTATTGATACATTTTGGCAATTAGTAAAATTAGGTGGAGAAATCAGACAAATTCATTTAATGGAATCGCCAATCGTTGAAAAGTATATTACACAATATCCGATAAGTGGAAACAACGAAGTAACTAAAACAAAATACGAAGATGGGAAAGTTTTCATAAACGAAACGCAGTATTTTGACAACGTACCTGAAGTGGCCTGGAACTTTTTTATTGGCGGTTATCAACCTGCTCAAAAATGGTTGAAAGACCGAAAAGAAAGAACATTAGAGTTTGACGACATTTTGCATTATCAGAAAATTATCGTTGCATTGTCAGAAACTGATAGATTGATGAAAGAGATTGATAAAATAACCATTGAATGAAATGAAAAAAAGCAAATTTGAGTTTTGGACTGTTGATGATGACACTTATATTCAGCTACAAAAACTTATAAAGTTTGTTGAGTTTGTTTCTTCATTAGAGTATACTTCTGAAACGGATCGAGAAAAGGCTGCTGAAATTATAGAACTGATAAAAAATATAAATAATCCCAAATCATTTAAGACATGGGATATATGTATAGATATTTACGACCATGACATTCAGTGGAAACTTAACGACAGAACCGGTGTTTATTGGCGTTCATGGTCTATTTTTTTTGAACATTCTCAATTACAAATAAAAGCTGAATCATATCATTCAGAATTTCCATTTTGGTACGAAGGTGATTTTTACTACGAATCATTAATCTATTTAGAGAAGAATATTGATTTTCGCAGAGTCTACATGGACGCAGACTTAAACGAGTTTTTAAATGATGCCTATAATTTTAGAAATTACATTACTGAACATTTAAACGATGTTGAGGTAGAAATTAATGTAAAATAATCACTCCCCTGTCCCGCGCGATTGTATCGCGTGGGATGTAAAAAAGGGAAAAAAAAGAAAATGGGAAATTGTTGGTTAAGAAGACTGGTTTGCCACAGGATAAAATCGTGCGGCAGCGAGGGTAAAAAACAAAAAGAAAGAAGAAAGTTTTGACGAATTCTAACCAAGAAAGTAAATTAAAATATATAACCAACTAAAATTTAAACAAATATGAAACAATTAATTAGACTGGCATTTATAGTATTTCTGACAGTATCTTGCACTTCTAAAAAATCGGAAAGCAGCTTTGAAATGGCTAATATTTCGAAATTTGAAAAAAAGGATCAAAGTTCACAAAATCTTGAGAATGCAAAAAAAGAAGATGTTGTTAAGAAAAAGATAATCAAAGATGGAAAATTAGGGATCAAGGTAAAAGACATTAAAAAAGCGAAAACAAATGTTGACACGATTGTTCGCTTTATTGGAGGTTATTATGACACTGAAGAGCTTACAAACAATAATTATGACATTGAATATGATTTGAAAATACGTATTCCGGCAGAGAAGTTTGAAGAATTTATTACCAGAATAGAAAACGGAGGAAACGTTGTTTCCTTTAAGACAATTAATGCAAGAGACGTAACTGACCAATTTATTGATTTGGAGACACGACTTAACAACAAACAAAAATACATGACTCGTTATCACGAACTTTTGAAGAGCGCAAAAAGCATAAAGGACATTCTTGATCTTCAGGAAAAAATTCGAGTATTGGAAGAAGAAATTGAAAGTACAACCGGTCGTTTAAAATATCTGAACGATTTAGTGAACTACAGCACATTAGAACTAAATATCACTCAAAAGAAAGATTTCAAATACGCACCCGAAGAACGAGAAAACTTTGGAGAGAAAATTAAACAAGCATTAATTAGTGGTTGGTTTGCATTTGTAGACTTTTTACTCTTTTTGATAAATATGTGGGCATTTGTAATCATAATTTCGGTTCTGATTTATTTGTGGATTAAATACAGAAGACGGAAAAAGAACAAAAAAAACATAGCTATTTCGAACCAAACGCCTAACACATAACACACTCCCGCTGGCGCGGATTTCTTGGTAAACCAAGCGGCAGAGCCGAGCGGTAATCCGTGCCAACAATATAAAGAAAGAAGCGCAGGTCACATACTTGCGCTAGCGGGGGCAACAGCAAAAAAATAAAAGATTCATTGACTAACGTAGATAATGACTAAAAAAATAATAGAAAATCAACTATAAATTTAAAGATTAAATTATGAATAGTACTACGAAAACTTACAAACAAAACGCTGTTATTATTGGAGCATTATTCATTTTTACAATGCTGTCAGGCATGATAGACGCTTATTATGTTGCTCCAATTTTTAAAAATACAATAACAAATATTCTACCTATCGATGACAAATTGTTAGTTGGAGTTTTCTCAGTATTGATTATGGCTATAGGCATAGTTTTTATTGCCATAGCTTTCTTTCCGGTAATTAAAAAACAAAGTGAGACTATTGCAATTACCTATCTAACTCTTAGGTCAATTGAATGTTTATTGCTAATCGTGGGATGCATCAGCTATTTATATATTATTGCTTTACGTGGGGAAACTTTGCATGCAACTGACTCTTCGACTTATACAACTGGCATTGCGTTAGCCTTAAAAATAAAATATTATGGTTATCAATTAGCCATGATTATACTTGGATTTGGAAGTTTGTTTCTTAATTATTCGCTTTATAAATCAAGGATTATTCCAAGATTTTTGTCAATTTGGGGTGGAATAGGATATCTACTACTTTTATTAAGTGCAGTACTTGATATTTGTGGGGTAATTAATACAACAGATGGATTAGGTTTTCTTTTATATATTCCTGGAGGTTTATGGGAAATGATAGTGTTCCCATTATGGCTTTTCATTAAAGGATTCAAGATGCCTTTGAATGATAATTAGGGAAACAGAATAACTTTTATCATTTTGACTTTCGCTGCTCCCGCGCGATTGTATCGCGTGGGATGTAAATCGGCTGAGATATTGTTTTTAAGTTATTAATCAGGCAACATGCCACACGATAATGTAATGCGGCAGCAAGAGAAAACTACTTCCTGAATGCTAAAGTATCTTGACCGGTAAATTTGAAAATCAAAATACAATGACAGAAAATATATTATTAAGAGATTCCGAAATTAGTCCGACAGATGAAGTGTTGGAGAATGTACTTAGAAAAGATATTTTCGTGGTGTACAAAGAGTTAATTGAAGTCATAACAGATGTTGAATTTGGATTAAAGCCCGAATGGAATTTTTATAAAGATGGAAAAGCATGGCTTTGTAAGGTGACTTATAAAAAAAAGACTGTTTTTTGGCTTTCGATATGGGAGAATCACATAAAGACAGGTTTTTATTTTACAGAGAAAACACGTTTAGGAATTTTCAGTTTGAAAGTAAACGAGAAAATTATACAGAACTTCGAACAAGCGAAAACAGTCGGGAAATTATTTCCTTTAGTTCTTGTTATTGATAAAAAAAGGCAGTTAGAGGATTTGAAAGAAATAGTAAAATACAAAAAAAGTTTGAAGTAATCAGGCCCCCGCTGGCGCGGATTTCTTGGTAAACCAAGCGGCAACCAACTGTCAGCGACCAACGGGAGATAAAGCCGGGCAAAGCCACTTAATTCACCATAATTTCTCCGGCTGGTGCAGATGCGCAATCTGTACCAAACAAAAAATAAAGAGCAGCACGGGTGTAACCCGCAATATTAGTAACAAGGGAAAAGGGACAAGGGTCAAGCGACTTCCGAGTCGCTTGAAAATAACATCAAGCGACTCGGAAGTCGCTTGTCCTTTGTTTTATAATTAAAAGAAAAGATAGGTTAGGAGGGAGGGCTACAACTTCCCGATAGCTTGATATTTTAAAACAAGCTTACAAACAAAGCAATATTTAAAATAGTAACAATCCCGCCTAACAGATAAAGGGTTATTTTTGAAAAAAGTGTGTTTTTATATTTTCCCATCACTTTTTCGGAAGACGTAAGGTAAACCTGAAGAAAAATGGTAAAAGGCAACTGAACACTTAATATCATTTGCGATATTAATAATCCCTGAAACGGATTAGAAATCAGCAAAATGATTCCAAACGCCAGTAACAACGATATGGCAACTCCCATTCGGGTATGATTATCCTTAATATCGTAAGGTTCTTTGTACATGCCGGCAAAAATAGATCCTGCTGCCATTCCCGAAGTGGTGGTGGAGGCAATCCCGGAAAACAGCAACGCCACCGCAAAAACAACTGCTGCATTGGTGCCTAATAAAGGCGTGAGAAGGTGATTTGCCTGTTGAAGCTCATTTACCGGTGTTTTAGTTTTAAAAAACGTGGCGGCAGCCAATAAAATCATGGCGCTATTTATTGCCCAACCGATAACCATCGAAACCAGCGTATCCAGAAACTCGTAACGCAATTGCTTTTTAATCACCGTTTCATTTTCAGTATTCCATTGCCGGCTCTGGATAATTTCGGAATGCAGAAAAAGATTGTGTGGCATGACTACTGCGCCCAACACACTCATAATTACCAACATAGATCCTTTTGGAAAGGAAGGCGTTACCCAGCCAACCATGGCCCCATTCCAGTCAATATTCACCAACGAAAGCTCATATAAAAACGATAAACCAATTACCGATACAAAAGCGATAATCCATTTTTCCATGATTCTGTATGAATTGGTGTACAACATAATCATCACAAAAATAGTTACCAGTAACGCACCGGCACGAATGGGGATATTGAATAACATTTGTAATGCAATGGCACCGCCCAGAATTTCAGCCAGTGAAGTAGAAATGGATGCCAGCATGGCCGACGAGAGCAAAAATTTGGAATAACGGGGTTTCAGGTAAATGGTGGTTGCTTCCGAAAGACAAAGACCGGTAGCAATTCCAAGATGGGCAACGTTGTGTTGAAGCATAATCAGCATGATGGTGGACAGAGTAACCATCCACAGAAGCGCATAACCAAATTGAGCACCAGCTGCCAGGTTCGATGCCCAATTTCCGGGATCGATAAACCCGACAGTAACCAACAATCCGGGACCAATAAATTTTAGAATATCCAAACCGCCAAGTACCGGGCGATAATTCTTACGGTCAATGTTTTTAAATAATTTGAACATGCATTTATTCTTCTATTCCTTTAATTTTTTTACTTTATTTTTCTTTATAAAAATCCACCGTTTCCTTTATGCCCTGCTGATATGAAGTCGGATTAAAATTGAATTTTTCATTAAACTTTGTAGAGTCAAAATAATAATCACTTTCCGACTGATAAATCATTTCTACCGATTCAAATATCGTTTTATTAAACATACCTGCCATCTGAAGCATCCATTTCTTTAAAACCGAATAATCAGGCTGTACGCCAAAGTTCCCGGCAGCTATTTCAATAAATTCTTTTCCGGAAATTCCGGGATTAAACGATGGTAAATGCCATGTTTTCTGGTAGGCATCTTCCGTTTCGGCAAGCAGAGCTAAACCTCTTGCGGCATCCAGGGTATAAGTATATGAATGAATTGTGTTGTCGTTTACCAGCCAGCTGGCTTTTTTCCCATTTAAAAATTTATCAATGGTCATTAAATAGGGAACGCTGTTTTGTGTAATATACGGACCATACAAATCAGCTGCGCGGGCAATCATTGCCTGAATATTATTGCGTTTAATTTCATTTTCGAGTTGTGTTGCTATTCTGGCACGAATTTCTCCTTTCACGCTGCACGGATTGTAAGGCGTTTCCTCAGTCATTTTACCCGCCACTTTGCCATACATATACACGTTATCAAAGAAAATAAGTTTGGCTCCGACTGCTTTACAGGCATCAATGGTATTTTGCATCACTTTTGGCCAGAGTTCAGCCCACACCTTCCGGTCATAAGGCAATCCGGCACAAAGATACACAATATCAGTACCTTTTACGCTTTCGAGCGTTTGCTGGTATGAGCTTATGTCCGCTTTAAAAGATTCAGTCCCGGCAATTGCATATCCGCTGCGTGAAACCAATCTGACCGATTTATTTGATTTTAAAAGTTCGTAGGTGAGAGCATTGCCTATGGAGCCACCTAGATCGGAAGAGCACACGCTGAACTCCAGTCACCTGAAGCTATCTCGTAT
>CAZJBB010000166.1:0-7576 GCA_964543995.1 uncultured Bacteroidales bacterium | reverse complement strand
ACACGGCTCTGAACACTCTTTCCCTACACGACGCTCTTCCGATCTCCAACCAGCACCACTGCACCTCGTTTTGTGGGTTTGGAATTTTACACCTACAAATTTCGTTGTCATATTACCATGAAAAAGTACGAGGCAGACAATGATTTTCATTTGGTGGTTTCCGATGGAGTAAACACCATGGTTACAGAAATTCCTGACCCAATATGCTCCGTGGCTTCCACTTCTGCTTATGTAAACGAGTATATTGCCGCCCGTCAATTTGTTTCTACCTATATTCCTTTAACCCCTGATAACAACGTAAATATTCCCGACGTGGCTTTAACCGGAGTAGCTTTTCTCGATCCTCCCCACGGTCAAACAGGTGCTGCGCCCAATCATTTGGAAATACACCCTATTTTAGATTTGCATTTTTGGACTTGGGCTGATTCCACTGGTTCGGGAGTTCTGGTGAACAACTTGCCTGAACCATTGCTTAAAGTAAACTTTTCACCCAATGTATTTTCTACAGAAACCTTGCTTTCAATACAAACCAAAAACCCAATTTTAGGAAAATGCAAATTGGAGTTGTTTGGATACGATGGTAAAAAAGCTAAGCAAATGGATTTACCGGCAGCCACCAACAATCAAATTCAATACAGCTTACATAAAGATAATTTAGCTCCCGGAATGTACATATACCGAATTATGAATAACGGGAATTGGTTGTACGACGGGAAATTGGTGATTAAATAAGTGGAGTCTATTTCTTTGCTCATTAAAATAGAAATACCCTGAACTTGCTCAACTTATTTACTTGCCATTTTCACATCAAATCCATTTATAAAGACTTTTACGCAATCATCGTTATTTTTGGGATTTACTTTTTTAAAAGCTTCCCAATGCGAGTTTATTAAACCCCGCATGGCAATTTCCCCTTTATTATTGAGCAAACAGTAATGAACTGCGCAAATAGATGAGTTTGGACCTGCTTTATAAAACTCAGGATACAAAATATAAGTTTCATCCGGAAGATTGCTTTTTTTAACAAAGTCTATACTGTAGTTTATACTTTGGGTAAGCATTTTTGCTTCGTTATGAAACCATTCATTGCTTGGCGTTGGAATGAGTTTAGTTAGGGACGCAACCGCATAATTCTTGGTGTTCAAATAATCTGCTATTTTTTTGGAACTCAGGGAGTCGTATGAGCAGTTTTGATTATCTAAAACGTGAACCGGACATACAAGTACCTTGGGTTTCAATGAAATAAACTGATGTAAAACGGACTTATTTTCAGTTTGACAACTGATCAAAGTGGCAAATACTGCAATTACTCCACTCATTAAAAATGTGTGCTTTTTCATATCTGACTATTTTTTCAAGTATAGGTTGGAGGTTCTTCAACCACCATTAATTAGCACAAATTTACAATTAATAATTAAAAACAATCTATCAATTAACGAATTATGCACCTGACTTTGTCATAAAAGTCATTTTTTAAAGAGGATTTTTTTCTTTTTAGCCTTCTTCTTAGGGCTCTATTCTTTCTTTTCTTTTGTGTTTGGGGTTATATTTTCAAATTTCAATTTACGTTTACTTTGTCGAAATATTGATTAGTTTTGTAATAATATAAAAATGAATTTATGGAAGGAATCAATTATTTAGTAAATGATACCGGTAAAAAACAAGCTGCCGTAATTGATTTAGAAAAAATCGGTGCTTATTGGGAAGATATTGAAGATATCATCATTGCCTACATGAGAAAAAATGAAGCTAAAATCCCCATTGAAAAAGTGAAAGAAAAATTGGGGTTGGTTAAATAAGATTATGTACGCTATTGTATTTGCTTCATCGGCTGAAAAGGAATTGTTAGCCTTGCCGCTTAACTACAGAAAACTTGTTTTTGAAAAAATAGAAAAATTAGCCATTGAGCCACGCCCGGTTGGAGTTAAGAAACTGGAAACAAAAGTTGGTTTGTGGAGGATTAGAGTTGGGATGTATAGGGTTGTCTATTCAATTTCAGACAAGCAGCTTTGCATAGAAATAATAAGAATAGCGAACAGAAAGGAAGTGTATAAGAAAAGATAATTTGCTATAAGGTGCTTCAACAACTGAGAAAATTTGATTTTTTGTATCCAAACTTCAATCTTCCTTCTTAATCCCCAATTCGTCGTCAAAAAATCCTCGTTTGTATATCCGCTCAAAATTATTTTCAATTTATCATTACTTTTACTCCCTATTTAAAATGAATCTAAAACCATTTATTAATTTAATTTTTAACTATGAAATCAATTCAAAAACTATTGCTTATTCTCTTGCTGTCTTCTTTCTCTGCCTTGGGATTTGCACAAACCAAAACCATTGATGTAAAGGGAAGCTTTCCTACCGATCCCAATGTAAAAGTAGGCAAGCTCGACAACGGAATGGTTTATTACATTCGTAAAAACGCTAAACCTGAAAAAAGAGTAGAACTCCGCTTGGCGGTGAATGCCGGTTCTATTTTAGAATCCGATGCCCAACAAGGCTTGGCGCATTTTACGGAGCACATGTGCTTTAATGGCACCACTCATTACCCTAAAAATGAACTGATAAACTTCCTTCAAAAAACCGGTGTTAAATTTGGGGCCGACATCAATGCTTACACCAGTTTCGACGAAACTGTATACATGCTTCAAATTCCAGACGATAAAGCCGATTTACTCGAAAAAGGCATGCAGGTAATAGAAGACTGGGCACACAATGTAACTTTCGACGGTAAAGAAATAGACAAAGAACGCGGTGTAATTACAGAAGAATGGCGCTTAGGCTTAGGTGCCGAAGACCGTATGATGAAGAAATACTTCCCCATGATTTTCAAGGATTCTCGCTATGCACTCAGAAATCCCATTGGAAAAGTTGAAGTGATACAAAATTTCAAACACGATACCCTGAGAAGCTTTTATAAAGATTGGTACCGTCCAAATTTACAAGCCGTAGTTGTGGTTGGCGACATTAACATAGAAGAAGTTGAAAAAATGATCATCACACACTTTTCAGGCATAAAAAATCCTGAAAATCCAAAAAATCGTCCCGATTTCGATGTGCCTACCAATAAAGCTCCAATTGTAAGCATTGTGTCCGATAAAGAAGCGATGAACTCCGCCATTATGGTTTTCTACAAGCATGTTGCTAAAAAACTCAACATCATTGAAGACTATAAATTAAAAGTAATGAATGAACTCTATAATGGGATGTTGAACAACCGTTATAACGAAATTGCAAAAAATTCTAACGCCCCTTTCACCATGGGATATAGCGATTATAGTGGCTTTTTAGCACGTTCATTGGATGCTTATACCTTATATGCCTCTCCAAAAGAAAATCAAATTCTTGCCAGCTTAAAGAGCTTGCTTACCGAAAGCGAAAGGGTAAAACGTTTTGGGTTTACTGCTACTGAACTGGAACGCCAGAAAGATGAAATGTATTCGAATTATGAAAAAAACGCCAAAGAATTCGACAAAACCGAATCAGCAGATTTTGCTGGTGAATATGTGAGCAATTTCTTGCATAAAGACCCCATTCCGGGAATTAAGAACGAATTCAAATACGTAAAGAAATTCTTACCTGAAATTACCTTAGAAGACATCAACAAGCTTTCCGCTCAATGGATTACCGATGAAAACCGTGTAATCGTGATTACTTCACCTGAAAAACCCAACATCATCATTCCAACGGAAGCCCAAACCTTAGCCGTTTTTGATGAAGTAAACAAGCTCCAACTCACCCCTTATGTGGATACATACAAACCTGCCCCTTTGGTTGAGGATGTATTAAATGGTTCTCCCGTTCAAATTAAAAAAGAAGTAAGTGAAGCAGGTGCCACTGAAATCACCTTGAAAAACGGAATAAAAGTGATAGTTAAAACTACGGATTTCAAAAACGATGAAATACTTTTCTCCGGTTATAGTTTTGGAGGAAAATCCCTATATGCCGATAATGATTATATGTCTGCAGCTTTTGCTACTCAAATTATTGAAGAATCCGGCTTAGGTAATTTCAATCAAACCAATCTCGAGAAAAAGTTGAAAGGTAAAAAAATTGAACTTATGCCTTACATTGATGATATCAAAGAAGGTATCAGCGGAAGTTCAAGCCTGAAAGATTTTGAAACTTTATTACAATTGAATTATCTCTATTTCAAATCTCCAAGAAAGGATACGGCTGCTTTTAATGGTTTCGTTTCAAAGACCAAAAACCAACTTAAATTTATTGTCGGGAATCCTATGTATGCATTTTTCGATACCTTATTTAAAGTAGCTTCTTCAAACAGTCCGAGAGTGATGATGATTCCTTCGGAAAAAGACTTGAATAAAGTAGATTACGATAAAGCATTAAGTATTTACCAAGACCGCTTTGCCGATGCTTCCGATTTCACATTTACCATAGTTGGAAATGTAGCCTTAGACACCCTCCAACCCATGCTTGAAAAATATCTTGGAAGCTTACCAGTCACCCATCGTAAAGAAACTTGGAAGGATGTCGATCCTAAATTTCCCGATGGAGTTACTGATTTCAAGTTTTATAAAGGAAGCGAACAAAAATCTATGGTTGGCATCATTTATAAAAACGCTTTCGAATGGAACGACAAAAACAAATTGATGCTAAAAATGCTGGACGAAATCATTTCCATTAAACTCATTGAAGTTATCAGAGAAGAAATGAGTGGGGTGTATTCACCTCAAATTCAGATCAATTACGAACAATTCCCAAAATCAGAGTTTAATTTGTTTATCATGTTTGGTTGCTCTCCAAAGAATACCGAAAAATTGACTAAAGCAGTTTTCAAAATCATCTCAGATATTCAGAAGAAAGGTCCGAGCCAGACTGATTTTGACAAAGTGAAGGAATTGCTCACTCGTACAAGAGAAACAGACCTCAAAACGAATAATTTTTGGAAGACTAAAATTGAATTCACTTACACCAACAATGAAAGTTTCAGTTCTATTCCCAATTTTTCAAAAAACCTTGCAAACATTACGATTGATGATTTAAAATTAGCTGCACAGCAATATTTTAAAAAGGATCATTATGTAAGAGGGGTCTTGTTCCCTGAAAAAGTTTCTGAAAAGAAATAAAAACTTTTTTTCATAAGTACACTAAAACCGGAGAAATCCGGTTTTTTTATTGTTTATTTTTTCACATTAGCATAAACGCTCCAAATATGCTAAATTGTTTTAGTTTTTTTGTAATTATGTCATTTTGAGTGTTGCAGGATTAATTTTTTATACTAAATTTGTACGTTAAAACAATTTTTTATAATCGCATTATTCAAAATTCTATTCTGAGATTCTTATCAAATATTACTTACGACAATAAATAGGACTTAGTTAATGCTATTATAAAACAAAAACCAAAACACATGAAAAAACTCTTTACGTTATTATTTAGTTTGTCATTTATTCTCAGCATTCAAGCTCAGACAATTCTAATTCAGGACGGATTCGAAACCCTTCCGTTAAAATTTACCTCTACACAAGGCGCTGGTGTTGACTACTGGAATCGAAGCAGTCGATTTCAAAAATCAGGAACCTATTCTGATTCTTGTGTTGTTCAAATGGGGCTTTCGACCTACTTAACTTCAGATATTTTTAGCACCCTTGGCAACAGTTATGTATACCTTGAATTTTCTCATATTGCCAAAATTGAACAAATGGATCGTGCAGAAATAGAAATTTCTGTTGACGGAGGCACCACTTGGTCAAAACTCACCACAGCAATGTACTTGGGAGCATGTACAAATTTCACCTCCAATGGCGACAGATTTTGTGGAGGATCATACCCTGAGTGGGATTTGGCAAATAATGCGACTGTACCTACAAATTCTTGGTGGAAAACTGAATTATTCAATATTAGTTCTGTTGCAGGGAATACAAGCAATATAGCCGTTAGATTTAAGTTGATGGATGGGGGAATTGGCGGTCCCAATGGCACCTATGGTTGGTTAATAGACGATGTTAAAATAACCGCTTCCGTAAATGAAATTCTTCCTCCAACAATTTCTTTAAATATTCCTGTGTTGCAAGACTCAGTATACAGTACCGGCCCATTTCAAATAAGTGCAAACATCACTGATGCTTCCGGAGTTTCAGGAACACAATTATTTTACAAAGTCAATAATGGTAACTGGGATTCCATCCCTATGGTGTTGGGTGTTTCGAATAACTATAGTGCCGTCATTCCAATGTTTACATACCACAACGACATTACCTACTACATTAAAGCCAGTGATATCTATCAAAACACCGGGGTTTCAGCTACCAAGGTTTTTTACATCAGACAACAACCCATACTTGCCCAAATCGGCACCGGTACTACCACTCAATCTTATCCCTTTAATATGAGTTATGGCTACGCAAGAAGTTCCTCTCTTTATTTAGCTTCAGAAATCAATAAATTCGGGCTTATTAACGCTTTAGCATGGAAAGTCGCCAGTGTTTCTCCCACCATGGGTCCTATAAAAATATATTTAAAAAGCACCACGAGTTCTTCCCAAGTTGTTGGAACATGGTCAACTATGACCACAGGCGCAACTTTAGTTTATGATGGAACGGTAAACTTTGCTGATACCGGCTGGAAAAACATTACGCTTAATACACCTTTTAATTATACCAGCGGCAATTTGCTGGTATTGTGTGAAACCAATTATGGTGGCACAGGAAATGCTTCCTCGCCCTTGTTTTATTATTCAGTAGCGGGTACAAATACCCATGCAGGAATTCAGGTAAATACTACCCCTCCTACATCCAATTTAACATTATCCACTTCTCGCCCAAATATCAAAATTTGGTTCCCACCGGTGAATAAAACAGAAGATGCCGGAGTGGGTCAAATATATTCTCCTTCTGGAATTGTAACAGCAGGGACGAATGTTAATGTTACAGTTTCACTAAAAAATTATGGAACAGATACCTTGAAAAAAGCAAATATTTACTGGAAAGTAGACAATAATGCTGCCAATTTGTATCCTTGGACAGGCATCGTATTACAAGATGTACCAAGCAGTCAAATCACATTGAGTTCCAGTTTGAACTTGGGTGTTGGTAGTCATACTTTAAAAGCCTGGACACAATTACCCAATGACAGTATAGACCAAAACTCAGCAAATGATACCACCACGATGAACTTTTATGCATGTGGTGTCATTTTAAATGGAACTTATACCATTGGAGGTGGTGGAGCAGATTTTCCAACCTTTACTTCGGCTTACGGTGCTTTGCAAAATTGCGGTGTTGGCGGCCCAGTAACATTTAATGTAAATCCGGGAACCTATAATGAAAAAATTGTGTTCAAGCAAATTAATAATACGTCCGCTATCAATACCATTACTTTTCAATCTGCAAACGGTGATAGTACCAGTGTAATCATTCAGGACTCATCAACCATAGCAACTGCCAATTACGTTTTCAAATTGGACAGTGCTGATTTCTTAAGATTTAAAAACCTGACTTTCAAGCAAAAAGACACTACTTATGCTACTTGTATTAATATTTCAGGGGGTGCTTTATACAATCAGTTCAGATCGGAAGAGCACACGTCTGAACTCCAGTCACCTGAAGCTATC
>CAZJBB010000165.1:0-7648 GCA_964543995.1 uncultured Bacteroidales bacterium | reverse complement strand
ATAGCTTCAGGTGACTGGAGTTCAGACGTGTGCTCTTCCGATCTAAAAGGTTCCATTTTTAATACTCGTGACCGTTTTACGAAAAATAATACCGATAGTATATATGAAAAGGCCCAATTTCGCTTCGCTCAATTGCACTAAACATCTATTACATCGGCATTTTAGGATAATTCAATTGGATGATTATAAAATTCAAAATGGTATAAGATGCTAAATGTTGGCATTCTCATGTTCTTTGATTTTAAGATTTCAAAATTACTTTATAAAACCAAATAAACATTATGTAACATGCTGCATTTCAATGAGATAATTACATATTAGGTGAATTTTTTAAAGATAAATTCATGCAACCGAATAGATGCTCTTTATTGCATTTTTTGCCACTTTTGGAAAAGAAAAAAACCACTGAATACGTTGAAATTCAGTGGTTTTCTTTAAGTTGCGTTTCGTATCAGCGGAGAGAGAGGGATTCGAACCCCCGGACCCTTGCGGGTCAACGGTTTTCAAGACCGCCGCAATCGACCACTCTGCCATCTCTCCGCTGCAAAATTAAAAAATTAATCAAAACCTACAACATTTTCGCGAATTTCTCAATAAAAAAAGGCTAACCTTTAGGAAGTCAGCCTTTTTAGTGCGAATATCAAGGTAGGCTATTGTTTGTCTTTTACCACTTCAATTACTTCGGGTAAATCCATCCCTATTGATTTCAATCGTTCGATGGTTGGGATTCCATTTGGCGTCCAACCTCTTCTTTTATAAACGGCATCTAACAATTGTTCGTATCGGTCTTCACGATAGGCACGGGTAATGGCCACTTTTTCTGCCGTGGTTTTACCTTCCGGATCTATGCCTATCAGCTCTTTCATTTGTTTGTCGTATCTTTCTTGGCGCGAAAGGTATTCTTCTTCAGTAACCGGACCGGCTGCACGATAGGGTTGAGCATCGTGTATTCTCAATCCATAACCCCTACGAATGTTAAAGGCACGTTGAAATTGGTACACCCTTTCTGATTGCACAATCAAAGAATCTTTATCCAAGTCTAATCCTGTAACGGCTTTATAAATAGTAACATAATTGTCCACGTGTTCAGGTACCTTGCCCGGTTCGGCTTGTAAATGATTGTCTTCGGGTTCCACATCGTTCCAAGGCAATTTACATAAACCTTGAAGTCCAAACCAAGTTCGGAACATAGGGAAATAATATAAGGCTTCGGCTTTTTTCTCGAAAGTGGGGATTTGGTTGTTTACCATATCCATAAATATCAACCAAGCTTCGTCGTGTTGAGGACCTTTGTTGGTCATGGCATAACCCCCTTGTTGGGCTAAGGATTCTTTTGATACATATTGTGAGTACTCAAGTCCTTTATTTTCCATGCCAATATCTTGAAGGAATTGGGCATCGCCCCAGCCATTTTTAACGAAAAGTTCTTTCATTTTACGAACGCCTTGTCCGGCAATCATTCCAAAACCTTCTCCTCTGGCAAGTTGATGTAATATTTCCATGGCTCCGTCAGCATTGCCGAAATTCAACTTCACACCCCCAGTGCGCTCGTCGTTCAGAATACCGTTTTCGTAGCATTCCATAACAAAGCCAAGAATGGTACCCCAGGTGATGGTGCAAATGCCATAGGTGTCACAGTAGAAATTGGCTTCGATGGTGAAATCGGGATCAAAAATTCCTGCACAAGAGCCTAAAGAAGCCGCTGTTTCATATTCTGGACCATCCACAATTACACGGGTATCTTTATATGGACCGGTGCGCAATAAGTAATTATCGACGCCTTTGGCACACGACATATTACAGCCTATCCAACAACCGTCGGGAACATTTTGGGTAAAACGTTCTTTGTATACATCGGCATGCACTTTTATGGCATCCGGATGACTTCCATATTTAAAATTATTGGTGGGGAACAAATCATAATCATTCATGATGTGAGTAAGGTGTGCGGTTCCAATTTTACGCATTTGACATTGGGAATCATCCAACTCACGCATTTCCTTATTAAATCTTTTACCGCGTTCCATAATGGGCTCCATTTCAACCACATTGTTGAGGTTTCCTTTTACACCCGGAACCTTTGCTACCACTGCCAATATCTTTTTATTTCTTAGTACGGTTCCTATGCCTCCTCTACCAGCTTGCTTTAAACGAACCACTTTTCGCTTCACATCATAAAAAGTAAAATTGAGCATCCCAATTAAGGAATGATCTGCAGCGGTTCCGGCTGAAACCACGGAAACATTCATTTTGTCTTTTTCATCGTTCGAAAAAACCTCATGAAGTTCTTCAGCTAATATATGACTATCGATGGGTAAATTTTTGGCATCATAGATTTCAACTTTTCCATTAACGCCATCAACAAATACAATCACTTCACCTTCCGATTTGCCTTGAAGTTCAAGAGAATCAAACCCGGAAAACTTCATAAAGGGACCAAAATAGCCCCCAACATTGCTGTCAACAACAATGTCGGTTTGAGGAGAAATGGTTACCACTAAAGATTTTCCGGTACCGGAATATTGAGTAATTCCACAAATAGGACCCGTATTAATTACAATTTCGTTTTCGGGATCATCCCATTTGGTGTCGGGTTTGGTTGCATCCCATAAAAGTTTTAAGCCAAAACCTTTGCCTCCTACAAATTTATCTTTCATCAGCTGAGAAACGGCTCTTTCTTCAATGGTTTTATTTCCGACATTAACATATAAGGTTCTACTATTATAGCCTTTGTCAATAGGTTTTAACTCATATTTCCATTCTTTTAGCAATGGATGCTTTTCTTTAAATTCCGGAAGATTCATATTTTTGAGTTTTTGGTGAGCGTTTTTAACCTCACAAATGTATAAAAACTCCCTCAAACAAAAATAATTTGAACCAAATATTACGATATGTAAATATTTTCAAATCCCTTTAATATCGCAGATTTTGATTACTTTTGCAGTCCATTTGGTTACATTATGGCTGAAATAGGCATTAAAATAAAAAACAAAAAAGCATCCTTTGAATATCACTTACTTGATATTTTTACGG
This sequence comes from uncultured Bacteroidales bacterium, assembly GCA_964543995.1. GTDB lineage: Bacteria > Bacteroidota > Bacteroidia > Bacteroidales > CAIXTV01 > CAIXTV01. The sequence continues at coordinate 4,615 of CAZJBB010000165.1, read as the reverse complement.
CTGGAATTCAATTGCAAGGAACAGAAATAAAATCTATCCGTGAAGGGAAAGCCAGTTTAATTGATGCCTATTGTTCTTTTAGCGGTACTGAGTTGTATGTCAGAAACATGCATATTGCTGAATATGTGCTGGGTACACATTATAATCATGAGCCTAAACGCGACAGAAAGCTGCTATTAAATAAAAAGGAACTTCGAAAAATTTTGACCAAAACCAAGGAAAAAGGCCTTACCATTATACCCACTTTGCTGTTTATCAACGAAAAGGGATTGGCAAAACTGGAAATTGCCATTGCCAAAGGGAAGAAATTATACGATAAACGTGAAAGTTTAAAAACGAAAACCGTAAAACGCGAATTGGATCGCCGTCATGAGGATTAAAATCCTTCACCATCCCCTCCATTCATTTCTCCTTGGTTTCCTTGTTGTTTCTTGCGCATTTTGGGTGCAGCATTGCTGATGAGCTTATAAGTAATATTCAGGAAAAGGATTTGTGATTCTCTTTTTCTTATGTGGGTAAAAGAAAAACCTTCACCGGCTTGCACTCCTTTAAATTGCTGAGTATTAAAAATGTCGGTCATTCTTAACCCAACACTGAATTTGTTTTTAATAATATCTGTTTTTAAAGCGGCATCAACATTGTACCCGGGGTTCATGGTGCCTTGTGGGGTAACCATGGCGCCTCGGTAATTAAATACCAATTGGAACTCCAATTTTTTAAAGAAGGTCATGAAAGAATTGGCACGCATGGTCCAACTGTAATTGTCGTTGGTAAGACTGGTATTTAGAATATCGCCTTTAATGATGGTCCTAAAATAACTTCCGGTCAAGTTCATGCGCCACCATGGAAAGAAATCTTTATCAGCAACTACTTCCAATCCATAAGACTCCCCGGAGCTCATGTTCTTTGAAGTGGTATTGGTAACTCCGTTTGAATCGAGAAAGCTCCAACGTTTGATTACATCGTTGATGTTTTTATAAAATAAAGAAGAACTTATGGAAGAGGATTTCCAATATTTGGCATAGCCCAATTCAAAGGAATTGATATATTCCGGTTTTAAATAGGGATTCCCATACATAATTTGCAAGGGGTTGGAATAATCGATAAATGGATTTAATGACCAAACATCCGGTCGGTTAATTCTTCGGCTGTAACTTAATTGTATCTCATTTTGTTTTCCTAACTTATACGTGGTGTGCAAACTTGGGAAAAAGTCTAAGTAGTTGTTATTGAATGTTTTATTTAAGGTGATTTGATTGACGTTGGTTTGTGTAAATTCAGCCCTAACTCCCAATTGAAAGCTGAATTTCTTGAGGATTTTAGAATATATCAAATACAGGGCGTGCACTTGCTCTTTGTAAGCAAAATGATTGCTTAATAAGGGGTTGTTTCTCCATTCGGAATTGCTGTCGATATAGTTCTGCAAGGTATAATTTTGATCCATGTCTCTTAAGGTAAACTTATATCCGGTTTCCAAACGCATGGTAGTATCGAAAGGATGTACGTAATCCAGTTGAGCATTTAATTGTTTGTTTAAAAAGTCGGAAAGGGTGTTTTTTTGAATGGGCAAGGAGTCGGAAAAATGGTCGATATTGAAATATTGCAAATTGGTTTTATTTCCTTCATTTCCGGTGTTTTGACTGTATGAAATATCGGAAGTAAGAAGCTGCTCTTTCTTTTTGAAGTTTTTACGATAATTCAAGGTATATTCCATAGTATTATTCGGTCCACCTTCGTTTTCACTGGTTTCGGAATAATTTGCGAAAGCATGGTTGATGTCGGTACCCCAGCTTCTAAGCAAACTATTGTTCGTTGATTCGTTGGTATTGTAATTTACTGCCAGGGTGATGGTTTGTGTTTTACTCAGGAAAAAATCAGAGCCAAACTTGTATCCTGCTGAATTGTTTTTGCGCTTACCGTTCGAATCCTGACGATAGTAAAATGTGGTATCGCCAAGGGTGGTTGTCCTATCACTTTTCGACCAGTTCATGCTGTTTCTGATTCCTCGATCGAAACTACCAAACACATTTACTTTCCCGAAATTATAACTCAAGTTCAAACTTCCGTTATACTTGTCATTCCACCCTGCATTCACGCTTACTACCCCATTCAATCCAAAATTCATTTTCTTTTTCAGTTTGATGTTGATGATTCCCGACATTCCCTCAGCTTGATATTTTGCTGAAGGGTTGGTAATCAATTCAATGGTTTCGATAGATGAAGCCGGTATTTGATCTAAAATGGCTTGACGGCTGGAGCCTGACATGGTTGAGGGTCTTCCGTCAATCAATACTGTAATATTGCTATTTCCTCTCAAGCTCAGGTTTCCATCTGCATCAATGGTTACTGAGGGAACATTTTGGAGCACATCCACTGCGGTTCCCCCTGTACTTACTAAGCTCTTTTCCACATTTACCACTTTTTTATCGAGCTTAAACTCCATGGTTTTCCTTTCGCTAACGATGTCAGCTCCTTTTAAGCTGGCTGCGGTTTCAGAAAGTTGGATATTTCCCAAATCGATTTCTTGTGATTCCGGTTTGATAATAAAGGAAGGTAAAGTGATGGGGGCAAATCCAATAAAATTGACTTTGGCAAAGTATTTCCCAAAGGGGATTTTTTCAATTACAAATCTTCCTTTCTTGTCGGTAATGCTTCCATTTACCATACTGGAATCTTTCGTTTTAAAAATGACGACATTGGCATATTCCACGCCTTGATTTGTTTTTGAATCTTTCACTACCCCTCGAACAATGCCTTGAGGCACGGGTTTTTGCTCGTTATTGCCGGAGGGTCTATTTTGTTGTGAATAGGAAAATAAGGATGATAGGGAGAGAATAGAGATAATTAAAGCGTTTGAGAATAATTTCATTTTTGTGATTTTAGGAAAATTTCATTTTTCTTTTTGACGAATGAATCGTATAAGTTTAATTCGAAATAAAACGGTTAAATAACTTCAACCCTTCTTTTTTAGGGTCGTCGAATGGGTAGCTGATGTTTTGCTTCAGGTATTCCTTTGCAAAGGCTTTATCTATGGGTTTTTGATAGGTGTCAATGGCTTCGTCGGTGTGCTCCACGCCCCACTGTAGGGCTTGGTTTAACTTTTCCATTTGAACGGAAGAAACATCTTTTCTGGCTACCCAAACTGCAAAAACAAAGGGCAAGCCGGTAAAAAGGTTCCATTGTTCACCAAGGTCAAAAACAAAAGGGAATTGTTTCTCCAAACCGAAGGTTTTATCTCCAATCAACACCATAGCTTCATGAGGCTGAAGGGGTTTTTGACCGGGCGTGGAAATCGGAATCCATTTGGGTGAAATTTTCCAGAATTGCTCAGCCAATACCTTGATGAGTTTAACTGAGGTCATGGATTCTTGATCTAAATAAATTTCTCGAATTTCATTTAGGGGGACATGACTATATAAACCCACGGAATACACTTTACCAATGGCTCCAATACAATAATCTCCAAAAACTTCATACCCTGAAATTTGAGATAGACCTCCAACCGGAACTAAGCCAAAGTGTGTTTTTTGTTCTTTGATAAGCCTGGCACAATTGGCAGGATGTTCAATAATTAAATCAGCATTGGGTAAAAATCCCGAATGTTGAATTCCATGTATGAAAGGAATGGTGTTCAAGTAAGAAACGGCTACAATGCTAGAAAAGGAGTTCAAAGAAAACAGTATTATTTTGAAAGCAAAATTAACTTAATTTTATTAGTGAACCCTTTAATAAATCTTAAAATTGGGGCATTATCAGGCTTTTTAAACCAAAAATCCAGTTTTTTTCTACTTCATGTTTTACTGTCATTGTTCCATCTAGTTATTCAGTGAATGAAACATACAACAGTATGATTTTCAAAGGGAAAACTTTATCGAATAATGGTTACCGTTCCGCTGTGTTCAAATGTTTTATAATAATTTTTAGCTGTAAAAACATAATAATAGACTCCATCAGCTAAACCTTCACCCATAAATTCGTTGTTATAGTTTGCTTTTTCATATACTTTTTTACCCCACCGATTGAAAACCATAAAAGAGTTTTCGGGATACACCCTTACATCCAAACCAAAAATAATAAAGTTGTCGTTATTACCATCACCATTAGGTGTAATGATATTTGGAAAGTCTAGGGAATCATTTAATATTTGAATAACATACTCGGCAGTGTCGGCACATTGATACTGACTCTTACTTATTAAAGTCACATTAAAGAATCCAGCAGCATTATAATTATGACCGGGGTTTGTTTCCGTGCTGTTGTTATTATCACCAAAATCCCAATGATATGAAAATCCGCTGTTGGCCGGGGTGGTTAAATTATTAAAGACTACAGGGAAAAAAGCAAGCCCGATTTGTGGAGTCCAACTAAAATCCGCATAAGGTTGAGGATACACATGAATCATGTCGGGAGTACTTTGGCTCGACATGCATCCATTGCTCCCAATGGCTTTTAAACTCACAGAGAATGTTCCGGCTTGGTAAATATGCGTGGGATTAATTTGGGTAGAAGTTTGTCCATCCCCGAAATCCCAAAGGTAGGAATCACCGGTAGGATTGGTATTATTGATAAAATGCACGGTTAAAGGAACACAACCACTAAGGGTATCTGCGCTAAA
>CAZJBB010000164.1:0-7655 GCA_964543995.1 uncultured Bacteroidales bacterium | reverse complement strand
ACGGCTCTGAACACTCTTTCCCTACACGACGCTCTTCCGATCTCACACCTTCGATTGTCAGATCGAGTCATTGCATCCGATTTAATTCCCTGTGGTAAAGCCGACTTGATTATTTCGGTAGAACCCATGGAATCCCTTCGGTATTTACCCATGCTTTCAAAAACCGGTTGGTTGATTACCAATACCATTCCATTTATTAATATTCCTACCTACCCGGAAATAAGTACCGTTCTTGAAAAAATTTCTTCCCTCAAACAACATGTTGCCATTGATGGCGAATCCATTGCAAAAGACTTAGGTTCTGCAAAGTCAGCAAATATGGTCATCTTAGGTGCCGCTTCTCCTTATTTGGAAATGCCTTACGAAAGTTTTGAAAATGCCATCAGGAATATATTCAAAAACAAAGGTGAAGAAGTGATTGCCCTCAATATTGCTGCTTTAAAAGCCGGAAGAGATTTCAGCTTAAAACAAAGATAACTCACTTATTATCAATTGATTTCAATTTATTTGCATTTTTTTTCTAATCCTATTTCAATACATCAACAAACTCAACGATTATGACAGTTATTATTAAAGGGGCTGGTCTTACCATAGAAGAATTGGTAAGTGTTGCCCGTCACGGCGAAAAAGTAGAACTCCATCCCGACTCCATTGAAAAGATTAACAAATGCCGAGCTATGGTAGAAAAGAAAATCTTAGCTCATGAAATTATGTACGGGGTAAATACCGGTATTGGCGAATTTTCTGAAGTGGTACTCAACGACGATCAGGTAAAAGATTTTCAAAAATACTTGATTTATAACCATGCTGCCGGCATAGGCGATCCTGCTCCAATAGAACATGTAAGAGCAGCCATGCTGTTGCGCTCCAACGTACACGCCCATGGAAATTCAGGCAACCGTATCGAAATTACCCAGACTTTTATCGAAATGCTCAATAAAGGAGTGACTCCCTTTGTTTGCGAAAAAGGTTCAGTTGGTGCCTGTGGCGATTTGGCACCCATGTCGCAAATAGCATTGCTCATGATGGGCGAAGGTCATGCCTACTATCAAGGGGAATTATTGGAAGGCAAAGAAGCATTGAAAAGAGCCAATATTCCCATTCCGGGTTTACAAGCCAGAGACGGTTTGGCCGCCATTAATGGTTCCAACTTACTTACCGGTATGAGTGCCATTATGGTGTATGACACCAACAATTGGTTGAAGCAAGCCGAAATTGCCTGTGCCATGTCGCTCGAAGCCCTCAAGGCCAATATGAAACCTTATGACGCTCGTATTTTAGAAGCCAGAGGTTTTGCAGGGGGAGTTCGTAGTGCTGCTTCCATCCGTAAATTAATAAAAAATGGCGATTTGTTCGAAGGCAGATTAAAAACCAAGGTTCAGGATGCCTACTCCATGCGTTCAACGCCACAAGTAATTGGGGCAGCGCATGATACATTAAAATTTGCACGTTCTCAGGTAGAAATTGAAATGAATGGAGTTGGCGATAATCCAATTTTCTTTGCAGATCAAGACACACAACTTTCAGGAGCCAACTTCCAAGGCTCTCCTGTATCCTTGCCGATGGATTTTGTAGGTGCTGCCGTTACCATGGTAAGTGTGCTTTCCGAACGCAGAATGAATCGTTTGAACAACCCTGCTTTAAGTGTGGGCCTGCCTCCTTTTTTAACCAAAGGTGCCGGAATGTTTTCGGGATTGATGCTGAGCCAATATACTGCCGATATGCAAATTGTGGAACAAAGAATTCTTTCCATGCCGGCTTCCATACAATCCATCCCTGCCGCCGCAGACCAAGAAGATTTTGTTTCTATGGGTATGAATACCGCCCTGAAAAACTTCCAAATCTTAGATAATGCTTATGGAATTTTGGGAATAGAACTCATGGCTGCTGCTCAAGCTTTGGATTTAAGAGCCAAATATGAAACTCCTTTTGAATTTGGCGATGGCGTGAAAAAGGCCCATGAAGTCATTCGTAAACATGTTGATTACCTCGATATCGACCGTCCACTCTATCCCGACCATAACAAAATGAAACAACTGGTGAAATCTTGCGAAATTTTAACCGAAGTTGAGAAATTGGTTGGGAGTTTGGAATAAAAAATACTCAAAGCCGCTTCCAAAAGAAGCGGTTTTTTTTATCCCCCACTGATCAGATGCAGAATGGTTACATCATCACCCTCTCGAACTATGGTTTCGGAGTAAGTTCCTTTGGGGACAAAAATTCCATTGATTTTAACCACCAACATCTTGAATGTAAAGTTCTTATAAACTAATAATTCGGAAATCGTCAGTTGATCCTGATCCACTTGTTCCTCCCGATTATTTAATATGATTTTCATAGTAATATGATTATTTCAAGTCTTGCAAAAGAATTTCAAGGGCCACATTGGCTTGCATATTGGCAACCACTCCTACGCGTGGAGCGAGAGGAGGGCATTCAGGTGAAATTTCACTAACCTCATCACCACAAACATACATATTCCCGATTTGGCGTACATGAATAGATTCATTCATACCCCAACCGGCCATTCCTAAACCACAAATTAAAGGTGTATCCGGAAATTCTGTCAGCATGGTTTCTATTAGCATTTGCTTCATTTCAGCCAAATCAAAAGCTTCTACAACAACATCACAGCGAGCAAAAAGTTTTGAAATCTCCAATGAATCCAACTTGATATCATGGGCCTCCACTGTTACCGAAGGATTAATTCTTTCGATGTTTTCTTTTAGGCAAAAGGATTTCTTTTTCCCAATTTGATCGTAGAAATAATATTGGCGGTTGAGATTACTTACATCAATCACATCGAAATCGGCAACAATGAGTTTGCCAATACCCACGCGAGCAAGAGCCACGGCACAATTGGATCCCAATCCTCCACAACCGGCAATACCGACAATTTTATTGGATAAATGAACCTTAATTTTTTCAAACATAAACTTAATTCCCAAAGCGTGGATTCACCACATTGTTATAAATAGAACCAAAAGTATAGGACAATCCTACACTTACCCAATACGAATATTGAGTGGCCAATTGTTTTTGACGCAAAAGAATATCTTCTGAAGTAGCCCCTTCTTTGGGTAATCCCATCTGATCATGGATAAACGAGATACTCCCGGAAAACTGAAAGGAAAGTCCTTTTATAATTCTGATATTGAGAGAACTATAAACATTTAAGCTGTATTTCTTGAAGTCATAGAAAAAATTCGACCAACTCACACTCGAATTGATAGAACCCCATTTTTCTATCATGGCAAAAGCCAAATTGAATTTTTGCACCCACAAACTTTCCTCTATTTTATTGAAAAGGGTGGTATCAATATAATGTCGATATGAAATTCCGGCATTGTAGTTCAAACGAAATTGTTTTCGGGTCGATTGGGCATAAGGGAAAATATTGTATTCAACAGCCGGCAATATGGCTGCATTAGCACTCATATTATTATAGGTAGATTGGGTTGCCGTAATTCGATTCCCTAAAGACCAATGCTCGCTAATGCTTTTAGCGATAAAATTATCGAAATACAAAGAACGGTTAATGGATTTATACATTCCATCATCTAACTTATACTTGCTTTCCCCGTAATTATCATTAAAATAGAATTCAATTTTCCAATCCGGAGTTACCTTGGTAGCCGATAAATTGGTGGAAAGAGATAGGGACTTATACGATTCTTCTCCGTTAAACCAACCGTTAAAATTCACATTGGCGACCCAACTTCTCCAAGGGTCATTGGTGGGATTTGCCTCTGTGGAGTTTCCTTGGTAGTCGATGCTGATATTGGCTGCCTGTGGAGTTTTAGCTACATATCGAATCAGCCCTAGCTTCAGATATTTCACCAATTGGGTCCTTTCCTCGTCGGAGGTGGTATTAGAAGAGGTATTTGTAATTAATGAATCATCCAGTCCCTTATATTTTTGCTGGCCATGAAAAGTCAAAGTAAACTCTCTTCCCCCTCCCCCATTATTTCGGGTCGAAATTAGAATATAAACCTCAGCTTCTTTTACATCTCTCACATAATTGATAAAGCTCACCTCTTTTTTTACAAACTCCATATCGCAATTGTCGCAATCGATAAAAGCATTTACGGCATTTTTTCGTGTAGTATCGGAAGTTGAGGTAGTTTGTGAAAATGCTTGAAAAGCAAACATCAAGCATAGCAAAATCGAAACTATTTTTTTTTGCATGAAGGGAGTAGAATTGAGTTAATCATTTGATTCACATAATGATAAAGTAGGTATAAAACGCAAAATAAGTGCAATTATTGCTTAATTATTGGGGCTATCTCAAGAATCATAAAACTGCCCGGTTTTATTTTAGGTCTTTTCTCTTTTTGAGTCGAAGTTTCAAATTCAGCGGTCGGAAGAAATATATGATGGGTATTGATGTCAACGCAAAGGGTTCTTGCGCCCATTTTGGTTGGGAAATTTTCCAACATCTTGCAAATATTTTCTTTTTCCTCAACCACGGTAAGCGTTCCATCTCCATTAGAACTGTATGCTCTATGAATGATTTTATCATAAGCAGCCCCATCCGTTCTATCCCCAATGCTAAAAGTTTCAGCAACTTTTTCTTTTTTTAGGTCAAAAACCACCATCTTTTTATTTCCACATACAATAAATAGTTTTTCATTTTCAAAATCAGCAGCCAATCCACTGGGTTCTTCCCCCGGGGCAATAGACCAACTTTTCATCACTTTCATCTGCTTTGAATCAATGCAAGTCAGCAGGGATTTATCTTCAATATTTACATACACTTTTCCTTTGCCGTCGCTTACCGAAAACTCAGGCTTCCCTTCCAATGCGATCGTCCCGCTTATTTTATGCGTTTGGGCATCAATTACGGTGGCATTGGCAGTTTTTCCATTGAAAACAAACACCTGATTGCTATATGAATCGAACAAAATAGCATCGGGATTGACCCCACTTACTTTTATTTTTTCTAATAATTGAAAAGTTCCCATATCGAAAACATAAACCGCAGTGTCTTTTCCACAGGAAATGAATCCTTTATTTAAGTTTTCTGCCAAGGCAATGCCATGTACCCCATTTAACTTACCCATGGAACCCAATAATTTTCCGTCTTTTGAGTTCACAAAATGCACTTCATTCCCGTGAGAAACGTACAGTATGCCTTTCGAATCAATGGAAATGTAATCCCAAGATCCATCCCCGGGCAAGTGGATGGTGTTGACGATTTTATATAAACTTTCTTTCTGTGAGAAAACCAATGTGCTAAAAATGAGCGCAATAAATAATAATATTTTTTTCATCCTATAGTTTTTTTCAAAATTAGAAATATTCTGTTTATTAAATCAATTTTGAAGAATTAAAGAGGAACCTTCCCCCATGAATTTGATTGAAATTCACTATGAAGTGCATCGATTCAGTATTCTGTTTACCTTTGTAAATTAATACCCCTGTAATGAAAAAAGTAAAAGTGCTTCTCATTTGCCTCATGTTGTTTAAATTGGTTTCCAATTCTTTTGGTTGGGGAGCGGTGGGGCACAACATTGTTGTAGAAATAGCCAAAAAATATTGCCCGAGCAAAATACAAGATTCAGTAGACAAATACCTTGGAAACATGTCGTGGGAAAATGCATCTACCTGGATGGACGAAATGCGATCCAATCCGGAGTATAATTACCTTAAAAATTGGCATTATATCAATCTTGAAAAAGGAATGGCTTATGACACATCCAATGCTCAAGGAATCAATGTAGTACATCAATTAGAATTGGCCATTGAGCATTTAAAAAACAAATCCTCCCTCAGCGTAGAACAAATCAGTTTCAACCTAAGAATATTATTTCATTTGATTGGCGATTTGCATCAACCTTTGCATGTAGGATATGGAGTTGATAAAGGAGGAAACGATGTGAAATTGATGTTCGACGGTAAAAAAGAAAGTCTCCATCACATTTGGGACACCGACATTATTAAATTTAAGAAATTAACGCTAAACGATATTCTTGAACACTTCTCCGGAGCCTCTAAATCCGATTTAAAAAAAATACAAACCGGAAATGTGGTGAAATGGTTTAATGATACCCGAGCATACTTGGTTAAGGTGTATACTTATCAAACAGAAGTAACGGAAGACTATATAAATCAGGGCTATACCATCATAGAAGAACAGCTTTTCGATGCCGGTGTGCGATTGGCCGGCATATTAAACAGCGTTTTCACCAAATAAACGCGCTAAGGAGCTACATTCTTGTTTTTGAAGTAAAAACCGGCAAAGTCAAAATAGAAACGACTATAGTCAAAGAAGAAACGAGCAATGACATTTTAACACCTTTGTTTCACAAATTAGCTAACGAATGGAAGTTGAGCAAATTAAGGATAAAAAATGAAATATAATCGAAGTGTAAAGAATGCCATAAAATATATTTACTTAGGCATAACCTGTACCAAGCTATCAATCTTCTTTTGCTTGCATATTGCCGATTACTGGCGGAGCGGTCAAAACATAGGTTTGTACATTGAAAGAAAAGATAATAATTGCTTTAAATGAAAAATATTTATTACCAAATTTGGACTGATGCTATTTTTAATGACAAGGCTTATAAATCCAAAGAAAAAAATTGGAAATTTGGAGTATTTGGAATTATAACTTTTTGCAATAGTTTAAATTTGTACACAATTGACATAATATTGAAATTATTGGGCTTAAAAACACTTTTACTAAAAATAAATTTTTTCCCTATTAATTCCATAAATAGTTTAATTTCACACCTAATTCGATATACATTAATTTTTATTATTTTAAATTATTTGTTGATTTTTCATAAAAATAGATTTAAAAAACTAGAAATCAAATATAATAACAAGAACGGTAAATTAGCATTGCTATATATTATTTGCAGTGCAATATTTGCATATGCTTCAGCAATGATATATGGAGTATTTAAATCATAGCTAAAGGTCCACAAAGGAACTATTAATGTTAACTATAAACCGCCAAAGCCTTAGCTCTCGGTGGCAAAAGAGCGTTCGTCATTTCGAAACAGGCATGTTGGCTGAAGCACATTCTTTCCGTCATTGCCAAATCGACATGTCTGTTGAAGCAATCTAATCGAACTCCATCCCAATCTGGGAAAGGACTTCTCGACTAAGCTCGAAGTCCATTAATTAATCGAGTCTCGGCTTGTCGGGATTGAGATGCCCCTGCAGGGGAGAGAAGGGCTTCTCGATTGAACTCGAAGACAAGAAGCCTATCGATTCCGCCGCTGGGCGTAGGCTGCGCCTACGTCCAATCATCAGGTAGCATGTGCTACACTCAGCTAATATTAAATGTTGGGTTGAACACAATTTCTATACTTTACTAAAACTCTTTCTTTGGATTCCAATGCGTTTTAATGTTTTCACCAGCTAACTAACTGAATATGTGCAATTTCTTTCGTCATTGCGAAACAGGCATGTTGGCTGAAGCACATTCTTTCCATTAGGCTAAATCGACATGTCTGTTGAAGCAATCTAATCGAACTCCATCCCAATCTGGCAATGGACTTCTCGACTAAGCTCGAAGTCCATTAGGTAATCGAGTCCCGACGGGTTGGGATTGAGAAGTACGGATCTTACCCGCTGGGCGTAGGCCGCGCCTACGTCCAACCATAAGGTAGCATTTGCTACACTCAGCTTATATTAAATGT
>CAZJBB010000163.1:0-7660 GCA_964543995.1 uncultured Bacteroidales bacterium | reverse complement strand
TACACGGCTCTGAACACTCTTTCCCTACACGACGCTCTTCCGATCTAAAGTCGGGAATTGGATATCGTATTGGGTTTTAGGCTGAAGAAATACATCGATGTAATAAAATTCAATATAAATTCGGGCAGGGATGGTATCGGTTAAATTACAAGTAATCTTGCAAAATCCTTCGGCATTGATGGTTGCATTGGCTTCGGTTATTTCTCTTTTGGTAATCAGATCAGACCAAACCACCAACCGAACTTGCTTATCTTGAGCTCCCGGTGCTTGTATGTGAATTTGGGTGTTTTGTGCCCAAATACTGGCAGGGAAAAGGAATAGAAAAAGAAACTTTCGAAGGAAACTCATTTGGAATGACATATAAGAATGAAACGCAAAAAGACCTTACATATTTTCAAATGGAATGTTTATTTCGGGAGGAATAAAACCGCGGATGTCATGTTTTCGAACGTAAACTTCTCGTATTAAAGAAGAGGAGATATGCGCATATTCCGGTAAAGAAGTCAAAAATAGGGTTTCAATTTCGCTTTGTAAGGCTTTGTTCATTAAAGCAATATTCTTTTCAAATTCGTAGTCCATTCCATTTCTAATACCACGAATTATGTAATTAGCTTTTCTGCTTTTGCAATAATCAGTCGTTAGACCATCAAAGGAATCTACCTCAATATTAGCATATTGGGCAAAAGTATCTTTTACCCATTGCATTCTTTGTTCCAGACTAAAAAGCGTTTTTTTGCTGTCATTTTTTCCAATAAGTACTATGATTTTGGAAAACAAAGAGGCATAACGCAAAATAATTTCTTTGTGTCCAATTGTAATGGGATCAAATGAACCCGGGAAAACAGCTATTTTTTCCATGTTGAATTGTTTTTACAATTTAATTAGCGTGGGTCAAAGTTATAAAATCTCCATGGTTTTTTCGATGGATTGCCATAAACCTTTGGCTGTGGAGTCCCAATTAAATGCTTTTCCCCTTATTTTACCTTTTTCTATTAAAGCATTACGTAATGATTCGTCAAAAGCAACTTTGTGTAAGCCTTCGGCGATAGAGGCTACAGAAAAGGGGTCAACCAAAAAGGCTGCATCTCCGGCTACTTCAGGCATTGAAGTGACATTGGAGGTAATTACCGGCACGTGACAATTAAAGGCCTCAATAATTGGAATTCCAAAGCCTTCGAAATAAGAAACATATACTTGGGCTAATGCGGCTCCGATGACATCTCTTAAGGATTCAGCTTCAATGCGTCCAATAAATTCAACGTCTTGTTGAAAGCGCATGTTTTTATAAGTGGATTGCATTTCTGCAGTCCACCATTTTTTTTCTCCAACCACAACCAGCTTAATATCAGAAGTATGACTGCTTTTAAATACATCAAAGGCTTTCAATAAGTTGATTAAATTTTTTCTGGGAAGCAATGAGCCTACAAATAGAAAATAGGGTTTTCCGGATGAATATTTTTTTCGGACAGAAACTAAGGTTTCCGGAGAAATGGGGTTGAACAAGTTTCCGGAACCATTATATACCACATCAATTTTTTTAGTTTCTATTTGGTACTGTTTCTCAATGTCTTGCTTAGAAAATTCCGAAACGGTAAGAATGCGTTTTGATTTTTTAGCAAAACGAGGAAAGTAATGTCGATAATACCATCTTACCATCCAAGGAAGATCTTGAGGGTAATGCTCAAAATTCAAATCATGTATTACCGATAGGGTGGGTACTTTGGTAGAAAGCGAAATATAGCCATCAGGCGATACAAACAAATCTACTTTTAACTTACGTAAAATGTAAGGAATCGACCATTCGAACCAGCAATAAAACAATATGGGATGGCGGGCTTGGGGGCCAATAACTATAGGAATCACATTGTCGGAAAACACAAAGTCAGGATGAAATGCTCGATCGAAAATGAAATAGAAAGTGTGTTCAGGATGTGCTTTGGTGATTCGGCTTAAGGTTTCAAAGCTAAACCATCCTATTCCGTCAAGTTTATTTTTAATCAGTAATCTTGTATTGACTGCTATTTTCAAAATGATGTATGTGTTTTCTTACCTTAAGAATCCCTTAAGCTTTAATTAAGTTTGTATCTTTGCGGCAAATATCTTAATTTTTCATGAAGCAAACTATAAAATTCGTGCTGCAGAAACTTTTGGGCTTCGAAAATTATTTATTTGTATTCTCTGTTTTTACCATTTTTACGTTGAAATATAATAAAAAGGAGAGGGATTTTTTGTTTTTCCTTTCTTTAATACCCAATGAAGGTAGCCTTTTGGATGTAGGTGCGAACATTGGTGTGATGAGTTACCATTTTTCTAAAAAATGTCCCTCAGCAAAAATCATCAGTTTTGAACCGGTGCCTGTGAATGCGAAAATTCTGAGGAAAGTGGTTTCCTTTTTCAAATTAAAAAATGTGGATGTTAAAGAAATGGCTTTAGGGAATATGTGTGGAACTACCGAAATTGTTATGCCGGTGATAAACTCGGTTCAAATGCAAGGACTCAGTTACATCCCCTTGGCTCAGGTAGATGATATGCCACCAGGGCACACATTTGTCTGTAAAATAGATTCTTTGGACCATTTGGCGGAAAGTTTTACCTCAGAATTCCCTTTGAAAGCCCTTAAAATTGATGTTGAAAACATGGAATGGCAAGTCTTGGAAGGGGCTAAAGAAGTCATAAAACAATACAAACCCATTATTTATCTCGAATTGTGGGATAATCAAAACCGAACCGATTGTTTGACCCTCTTGTCTGAATTTGGCTATGAAGTGTATACGGTTATAAAAAAAACCTTGGTTAAGTTCGATATCGAAAAACATAGCACTCAAAACTTTATCTTTATACCCAATATCGGATAACTCCAAATGCAGCGAAAATTTCTTCGAAACCTTCTTTTTCTCTTGTTTTTAAATTTGCTTATAAAGCCTTTTTGGATTCTTGGTATTGACAGAAGTGTTCAGAATGTAATTGGAACTCAGGATTATGGGTTTTATTTCGCCATCTTGAATTTCTCTTTTCTTTTTAATATTATTCTCGATTTAGGGATTACCAACTTTAACAATAGAAATATTGCTCAAAATAATCAGCTGCTGAACAAACATTTGTCCAGTATCTTGATTCTCAAGTTAATGCTTGCTTTGTTGTATGTAATTGTAACTGTTACCTTAGGATTTATTGTTAAATACAGTGCTGAACAAATAAAATTGCTGGTAATCTTAGGCTTCAATCAGTTTTTAATTTCTTTTGTTTTATATTTAAGAAGCAATTTATCAGGATTGCATCTGTTTAAAATTGACAGCTTTTTATCTGTGCTTGACAGAACTTTAATGATTATTATTTGTGCTGTTCTGCTTTGGGGAAATGTAACTTCAGAACCCTTCAAGCTGGAATGGTATGTGTATTCTCAGACGGCAGCTTATATAATAACGGCGTTTATTGCCTTTGTGATCGTTTCAAAAAAAGCGAAGTTCACGAAGTTAAATTGGAATTTTGCCTTTTTCTTGCTGATTCTTAGGCAAAGTTTTCCTTTTGCAATTTTAGCCCTTTTGATGACATTTTACAATCGCATTGATACTGTGATGCTTGAGCGTTTGCTGCCCACAGGGGTAGGAGATATCCAATCAGGAATTTATGCTTCAGCCTACCGTTTGCTCGATGCCAGTAATATGATTGCTTTTTTGTTTGCAGGCTTGCTATTACCGATTTTTGCAAAAATGATCAAGCATAAAGAGTCTGTAGAACAGATGACGAAATTATCATACACATTATTGATTACCATTGCCATAATCGTTGCGGTAGGGTCGGTTTTATTTAGTAAGCAACTCATGGAAGTTCTTTATCCAACGCATGTTGAAGAAAGTGTGGCCAGCTTTTCTGAGAGAATGGCTCAATCTAAAATAATATTTTCACTGCTTATGTCCTGTTTTGTTGCCATATCAACGACCTATATTTTTGGAAGCTTGTTGACCGCAAATGGAAACTTAAAGGCACTCAATCTTATCGCTGCCGGAGGCATGCTGATTAATATAGTACTGAATTTCATTTTGATCCCTTATTTTATGGCTATGGGCTCAGCTGCAGTGAGTTTATTTACTCAATTTGCCACCGCAATCGCACAAGTTATCTATGCTCAACATAAGTTTAAATTCAAAGCCAATTATAGGTTTATTCTTACTTTATTACTTTTTGCAATTTTAATTTCCGGATTGGGATTATTCAGTTCTTCGCTTCCTTTCTACTGGACCTATAATTTTGTGCTTTTCTCTTTTGCTTCCGTAATTATTGCTTGGACGTTGAGGTTGCTGAATATTAAAGACCTTCTGAAGATTCTAAAAAAAGAATAGGGAATTATTCCTAAATTATTAATTTTTATTTACTTAGGATCGATGATTTCATGCTTTCAACAAATGGAAAGGCATACGAAATTCGAATTCAATAATATTTATTAATTTTGACCGTTTTAAGCACAATTAATACTTCACTTCATGGTAAAAAACGATTCTCCTCTGAATGATTTTAATTCGACCAACTTCATTTTATTTATTTGGAAATGGAAAAAGCCCATATTAATTGTTGCTTTGGTATCCATAGTCCTATCGGCTATTTTCTCTTCGTCTTGGTTTATTACTCCAAAGTTTAAAGCAAAGGTGGTTATGTTTCCAACCTCAACCAATGCCATTTCAAAAGCACTTTTGACAGATAATAATGCTAAAACTGACATTTTGGAGTTTGGAGCCGACGAACAAGCGGAGCAAATGCTGCAAGTGTTGAGTTCAAATGTAATTCGTCAGGCTATTATTAAGAAATACAACCTGTTAGAGCATTATGATATTGATTCTAACGATCAGTTTAAAAACACCAATCTCTTTAATGAATACGAAAGTAATATCAGCTTTCGAAGAACTGAATTTATGGCCGTAGAAATAACGGTGTTAGACAAAAATCCCCAAATGGCTGCCGATATTGCCAATGATATTGCCGAATTGATGGATTCCACCAAAAATGCCATGCAGAAAGTAAGGGCTTTGAAGGGATTGCAGATTGTTCAAACAGAATATGAAAAACTCAAGAATGAAGTAAAGGTGAAAGAAGATTCAATTAAGGTCATCAACCGCTTAGGGGTTTTCGATTATGAATCTCAATCAGAAAGATTAAACGAACAAATGGCAATAGCCCTATCCAAAGGAAATCAAATGGGGATTAGGGAAATACAAAAGAAATTAGATATACTTGCCTTGTATGGAGGCACATATATGTCGTTAAGAAATGCTTTAGAGCATGATAAAAAGCAATTGACGGTGATCAAAGGGAAATATGATGAAGCCAAAGTGGATGCCTTTGAAAGCATTCCGCAGAAATTTATAGTTGATAGAGCTTATAAAGCAGAAAAAAAGTCTTATCCAATTCGATGGCTTATTGTAGTTGTTTCTACCATATCTTCCGTTTTTCTTTGCATATTGATTTTGGTTATTATTGATACATTTCGTAGATATGTTGTTGAAAAAGAAGGTGCTACGAAATCCGGTTTAGCATAACTTAGGTGCAAACAAGCTTTCATAAAATTCAGTTAAAGTGGTTCATCACCATTGTTGCTGTTTATTTGGCAATCAGTAGCTTATGTATTGTAAATGAGCAATATTGGATATTTGCTTTGCCATTTATTTTGTTTGTATTGTTGGTGTATATTTTTGCTTACGATAAAGTATTCTTTTTCATCACCTTAATGACCCCCTTGTCGGTGAATTTGAATGATGGTCATTTCGGATTGGGCGTTTCTTTGCCAACAGAGCCTTTAATGGCCGGTTTGTTGCTTCTCTTTGTTGTGAAAGTCCTACATGAGAACTTTTATGACAAATCGATTAGCAAGCATCCTGTTAGCATTGCAGTTATCTTAAGCTTGATTTGGGTTTTTCTAACTTGCCTTACCAGTGAATTGCCTGTGGTTTCTTTAAAATACTTAATATCAAGACTTTGGTTTATTGTTCCTTTTTTCTTTATGGCAGCTCTGATATTTAAAAACCATAAGAATATTAGAACCTTCTTATGGTTATATACCATCTCATTGGTGGTGGTTGTTATTTATACCACTGTTCAACATTATCAATATGGATTTGATGAGAAAATTGGGCATTGGATTATGTCTCCTTTTTATAATGACCATACTGCTTATGGCGCAGCATTGGCTATTATGCTGCCGATAAGCATTGGCTTCGTTTTTTTGAAATCCTACTCAAATACTCGACGTTTTTGGGCTCTTTTGGCTACAATGGTATTATTGGTTGGATTTTATCTTTCGTATAGCAGGGCTGCTTGGTTAAGTTTATTCATAGGGTTGGCTGTTCTGATTATCATTAAATTGAAGATAAAATTTCAGTGGATATTACTGAGTGCCATCGTTTGCACTTCTTTGTTCTTTTTGATGCGAACACAAATCATTATGAACATGCAAAAAAACAAGCAGGATTCATCAAAAGATTTGCTTAAACACATGCAGTCCATGTCCAACATTTCTTCTGATGCCTCAAATTTAGAGCGTTTAAATCGCTGGAATTGTGCTTTAAAAATGTTTAATGAGAAACCCATCGTTGGATGGGGGCCGGGCACCTACCAGTTTTTTTATGGCAGGTTCCAGTCGAGTAAAGACAAAACCATAATCAGCACCGATTTTGGCGTTAAAGGCAATGCGCATAGCGAATATATTGGGCCTTTAGCAGAACAAGGCGTCTTAGGACTCGGTTTTGTGTTATTAATTTTGGGCACAGTCATATATACGGCACTTTCTATCTTGCAAAGAGATATCAGCGTTCAAGATCGCCAAATTGTGTATATGCTGATGGTTGGATTAATAAGCTACTATGTTCATGGATTCATGAACAACTTTTTAGACTCGGATAAACTATCGGTGCCTTACTGGGGATTTATTGCCGCTTTGGTAGCAATAGACTTGAATACAAGAGATAAAAAGAAAAATCTTCCCGTTTAATCCCTATTAATGGAATGATATTCTTCTAAAAATTCTGGAAGGTTGCGTAATGCAGCCAATTCTTTCCATTTTAAGCGTGCATCAATAGCAGGAACACCGAAATATACTTTGCCGCCTTCGAGGTTTTTATCAACACCCGACATGGCTAAAACGGTTGCTCCTTTTCCTATGGTTAAGTCTTTTTGAACGGCAACCCCACCCCAAAGGATAACATCATCCTCAATAGTAGTCACTCCGGCAATGATAACTCCCGATAAAATAAGGCAATTATTGCCAATAACGGTATCGTGACCTACTTGAATATGATTATCTAATTTGGTTCCATTACCCACTACTGTATCACCGGAAGCCCCTTTATCTATAGTACATAAACTGCCAATTTCGACATTATCTCCAATAACGGTTCGTCCACAGCTTTCCAATTTGTCGTAATGGGTTGGACGGCGTTTAAAATAACAGGCATCTCCGCCAATAACACTACCGGAATTGATGATTACATTATCGCCAATAACAGAATGATCGTAAATGCTTACATTCGAGTGGATGATGCAATTTTTCCCGACTTTAACATGGTTTCCTACAAATGAAAATGGTTGAATTACAGTACCTTCACCAATTTGAGCGGAAGGGCTGATCGCAGAATGGCAAGGTTCAAAAGGTCGGAATTTCTTGACCAAAGCA
>CAZJBB010000162.1:0-7680 GCA_964543995.1 uncultured Bacteroidales bacterium | reverse complement strand
CTACACGGCTCTGAACACTCTTTCCCTACACGACGCTCTTCCGATCTAATGAGCGAGTTAGAAGAAATAAACGAAGAAAGAACCTATACAGCGGATAATATTCAAGTGTTAGAAGGCTTGGAAGCGGTTAGAAAACGGCCTGCCATGTACATTGGAGACATTAGTTCCCGTGGATTGCATCACTTGGTATATGAGGTAGTGGATAACTCCATTGACGAAGCTTTGGCCGGTTATTGTAATAATATTGAGGTTTTTATTCATAAAAATAATTCCATCACCGTTGTTGATAATGGTCGTGGAATTCCCACCGATTTACACGAAAAAGAAAATAAATCGGCTCTTGAAGTGGTTATGACGGTGCTTCATGCCGGTGGAAAATTTGATAAAGGATCCTATAAAGTTTCCGGAGGCTTGCACGGGGTTGGGGTTTCTTGTGTAAATGCACTTTCTTCAAGCTTAATCGTTGATGTACATCGCGAAGGAAAGCAATTTCGTCAGGAGTATGCTTTTGGGAAGCCTTTATATTCAGTGAAAGTGGTAGGAGAATCGGGTAAAACAGGGACCACCATTACCTTTCTCCCCGATGATGGTATTTTTACCGTTAGCGAATTCAGTTTGGATATTTTATCTTCAAGGCTCAGAGAGCTTGCTTTTTTAAATAAAAAAATACGCTTAACCATCACCGACGAAAGAGAAACCAATGGAGAAGGTGAATTCCCGAAAGAAAGTTTTTATTCCGACAATGGTTTGATCGACTTTATTAATTATCTGGATTCCAATCGCGAAAAATTGATGCCGGAACCCATTTATGTAGAAGGCGAAAAAAACGGCATTCCCATTGAATTGGCCATGCAATACAACTCTTCTTATGTTGAAAACGTTCATTCCTACGTGAATAACATCAACACACATGAAGGAGGAACTCACTTATCAGGATTTAGAAGGGGCTTAACCCGTACCTTAAAAACCTATGCTGAAAAATCAGGAATGTTAACCAAGTTGAAATTAGAAATCAATGGCGATGACTTCCGTGAAGGTTTAACGGCAATTATTTCGGTAAAAGTTCAGGAGCCTCAATTTGAAGGTCAAACCAAAACAAAATTAGGAAACTCCGAAGTCATGGGTTCTGTGGATACCATTGTGAGTGAATTATTGGCTTATTACTTAGAAGAACATCCCAAAGAAGCTCGTATAATTGTCAACAAGGTAATCCTTGCTGCAACGGCTCGCCATGCGGCTAAAAAAGCACGTGAACTCGTTCAGCGTAAAAACGTACTCATTTCCTCTTCCCTACCGGGTAAATTAGCGGATTGCTCCGAATCGGATCCTGCACGTTGTGAAATTTATCTCGTTGAGGGTGATTCTGCAGGTGGCACCGCTAAACAAGGGAGAAACAGAAGTTTCCAGGCCATACTTCCTTTAAGAGGAAAAATCTTAAATGTGGAGAAAGCCATGCAGCACAAAGTGTTTGACAGTGAGGAAATTAAGAATATGTTCACAGCTCTGGGTGTTTCCATGGGAACCGAAGAAGACTCCAAAGCATTGAACCTTGAAAAACTGCGCTACCATAAAATCATCATCATGACCGATGCCGATGTGGATGGTAGTCATATTGCCACGCTGATCTTGACTTTCTTTTTCCGTTATATGAAAGATTTGATCGAGAACGGTCATGTGTATATTGCCACTCCTCCTTTGTATTTAATTAAAAAGGGGAAAGAAGAAAGATATTGTTGGACAGAAGCCGAGCGTGAAGCCATTGTTGCTGAATTTACCGTAAATGGCAAAGAATCCGGAATTCACATTCAACGTTACAAAGGTTTGGGAGAAATGAACGCAGAACAACTTTGGTCCACCACCATGGATCCTGAACACAGAACCTTACGCCAAGTGAATATCGACAATGGAACTGAAGCGGATCGTATTTTCTCCATGTTGATGGGTGACGATGTTCCCCCTCGTAGAGAATTTATCGAGAAAAATGCGAAGTACGCTAGAATAGACGTTTAAGCCGACTTTTAGTTGACGAAATTCTTTCTCGCTGAATCTAAGATGTCGGTAAATTCTTTGCTTTGTTTAAAGTCATCAAACAAGGGCTCATTTGCCAATTTATCATCTTCATAATAACCGAATTTCACCGCTTCCAGAAGGGTAGGAATTACATTGGCTTTGGCATCTAAGGTCTTGGCTAAAATGGCATTGAAATAATAAACATCAGGGTTTTCAGGATCAACTTTTCGGTATATATTCAAGAATTCTGAAGCTTTTTCCAAGTTCTTTTGATTTAAATTGGCTTGCACCTGCATATAACACAGCATACTAACGAAGGCTTTTAACCTCTGGGCTTGAAGAGATTTCTGTTTGCCTTCACTCCCCTTTTCTTCAGCATTCAATTGTTTAACCTTAGTTTTCCACCAAATACTATCTTTTGTTGTAAAGTTATTCGCCAGTTCATCCTTTAATTTGGCTTCATTTTCAATACATGAATTAAATGAATTCCCAGTAGTAAGTATTGTGGGTGTTTTTCCCAATCGCAGTATTTCTTTATTCTCTGAGCTTAAGTCAGTCAATCCTTCAAGAGCATAAAGCATTCGTTTGTATTGACTTACCCCATCAAATTCGGCAAGCTCCTTGTTTTTTGGCAATAGAGCATGGTATGCATTAACTAATTTCTCAATCTCATTTTTACCCGACGGAATTAACTTTTTCTTTATTTCCTCAGCTTGAATCAACAACATGGCTTCCTCCAAAGCACTTTGTGTGGGATATTCATGCTTGCCGTTAAAATCAATAAACTGATTTCTCAGACCTTTATTTTGAAGCTCTTTATGGGCTAAGTATATATCCGTGAAATTGAAGTCCTTAGTTCCTGCAATAGAAATTGCCAGCACTTTAGCATTGGCTTCATACGCCTGAGGGGGAGCTATGCTCGACATGGAAATTACTGCGGAAATTTCTTGGTGTTTCTGTATCAACATACCGGCAATTTTACCTCCGCCGGAAAAACCGGCCGTGTAAATGCGCTTTACATCCAATTTTATCCTGGAAATCAAATCATTGTATATGTTTTGATACATGCCATCCGTTTCTTCGAAGGATAAGCCATTTTTCGATTCATTTGAAGCTGCCAAAACAATTGAATAGGTATCGGCTAACTTTTTAAACAGCTTGCAAATTTTTATACTTCTTGCATGGGCATCAAAAAGAAACATCACCGGAGAAGGAGTGACAGAATCCCACTTTTCAGGGAGATAAAGGGTATAAGAACAGTTTTTTGCATTTGCACAAATAACCTTAGGTAGCATCTCCCCTTTTTTCAAGTTTAATACTTCTTCTGTTGATTTCTTTTTTGAACTATGACTGCTGCATGAAATCATAGCAAAGAATATACATAGGGTAATTAAAAGCTTAGTTTTTTGTTTCATGTGATATTTTTTTTAAGTTTCCCTGCTTGTTTAATACTGGCATTCAGATCGAAACCAACCAATAAAATTATGGCGTTAAAATATATCCATAACATAATGATTATCAAGGTTCCAATAGAACCATAAACCGCATTATATTTTGCAAAATTGGTAATATATAAATTAAACCCTAACATGGTAAGTATGGAAAGCACCGTTGCCAAAATGGAACCCGGCGAAAAGAACCTATAATCCTTTTTCTTAGCCGGAGCATAATAATAAATCAATGAAATGGTAAAAAGCATTAAGCTAAAAACAACGACCCATTTCAAGAAAATAATGATAAAGAAGACCAAATTTCTCTTAAGTACGCCGCTATGAACCAATTGTTTCAGAAAATGAGAGCTTAGCACAATGATGGAAATGGCAACAATAATCATAAAGGACATCACAATAACAATAAAAATAGAAATCAACCTTTGCTTTACCGCAGAACGTGTTTCAATAGCATGGTAAGACTTATTAAAAGATGCAATCAAGCTGTTGATCCCATTGGTTGAAAAATACAATGCCATAATAAACCCAACTGAAAGCAATCCCCCGTGTTGACGTTTAATGATATCCTCCAAGGTGGATTTTACGCCATCATAGGTATTGGATGGCATGAAGTCTTTTAAGAGCCGCATTAGGCCATCCTGAAAATGCTCAATAGGAACATAAGGAATGATGGTAAAAAAGAAAATAATCGTTGGAAACAAAGCCATGAAAAAGCTAAAGGAGGATGCAGATGCTCTCTGATTTACAGCACCTTTTGTAATACCTTTAACGAAAAACACTGAAACATCCCACAAAGGAATGCCATCAAATCCGGGTAAGATTAATCTTTGTAATAGGCTTTTAAACCAAGCCACCGGTTTTAAACTGAGGAAATAATCTATTAAGGCTTGAGAGTTTAACATATAACCGCCTTAAGGCTGAGATCTAAGCTTTTTATTTGATGCGTTAGTGCCCCAACCGATATAAAATCCACGCCTGTTTCGGCATAGCTGCGGATATTTTCAAGGGTAATTCCCCCGGAAGCTTCAGTTTCAAAGCGATGATTGATTAATTGCACCGCTTTTTTTAGTTGTTCCGGTTGAAAATTGTCCAACATAATGCGCTGCACTTTACCAATGTTTAATATTTCTTCAACATCTTCCATACTTCTCGCTTCAATTTCTATTGCCAGATTTTTATGTTGGTTGAGTAAATATGTTTGAGTAGCCTCAATGGCTTGACGAATGCCTCCGGCATAGTCAATGTGGTTATCTTTGAGCATGATCATGTCGTACAAACCAAAACGGTGGTTAAATCCACCCCCAATTCGGACGGCCATTTTTTCAAATACTCTCAAATTCGGAGTGGTTTTTCGGGTATCTAGAATTTTCACCGGTAATCCGTCAAGTAACTTCACCACTTTATGGGTGTAAGTGGCAATTCCACTCATCCTTTGCAAAAAGTTAAGAACCAGTCGTTCTGTAGATAATATTGAAATTGCATTGCCTTTAATATAAAAGGCAATATCTCCTTTTTTAATAAGGCTTCCATCTTCCAGCAACACTTCCAGTTCAAGTTTAGGATCAAAAATTTGATAAATTTTCTTTACAACTTCCATACCTGCCAAAATCCCACTTTCTTTAACCAATAAGTGTGCTTTCCCTGATTTGTTTTTTTCGATACAAGCTAAGGAAGTATGGTCTCCATCACCAATATCTTCTTGGAGTGCAAGACGAATTGCTTCTTCAATACCCATGAATTAATTTTTATCGAATTGTAACTGTTGAACAATCATTTCATCATGAAGCTTTTTCAAATAACAATAGGTTCTAAAATTCCCGTTAGAGGTGATTAATGTTCCAATAATGAATTGAGAACCTTCTTTGGAAGACCCTTGATGATTTAATGAAAATGATTTTACTTTATGCTTTAAAAAGAAATTTTTCAAAATCAATTCAGCTTGAACTTTACTGTATGTTCCTTCATTTCCGGGGACAGTAAGATCGATGGTATTGTTAAAAAACTTAGCTATATCTTTTGAATTTCCGGAATTTAAGGCTGCAATAATCTCTTTTGTAACATCTATTGGTAAGGTGATACTCTGCGATTTGAAGGAGAATCCAAAAAAAACAATGATGTTCACTAATATAAAGAGATACTTTTTCATTGCAAATGATTTATTATCAGATTACTTAACAATAATTACGCCAAATGAGTATTTTTACAAATACAAAAATAATGTATTATTGATTGCAAAATTAACCCATTTACCAATTTATGAAGATTAAACTCATCTTTTACGGTATTACTCAGGAGGACTACATTTTAAGCGGAATTCAGAAATACTTTGACAGACTGAAACATTATTGTGATGCAGAAATCATTGAAATTCAAAATATTAAACTTCCAAAAGCGGCATCTGAAAGTCAAATCAAAATTGCTGAAAGTGAGGCAATCTTAAAAAAAACAGAAAAAAGCGACACTGTGGTTTTGATGGACGAAATGGGAATCCAATACACATCTATTGAATTTTCAAAACAAATTCAAAAGTTTCAACTATCAGGAGCAAAAAACATTCTATTTATTATTGGGGGAGCCTATGGTTTTTCCGAAGAAATGTATCAAAGGGCCAATTACAAAATTGCCTTATCAAAAATGACTTTTACCCATCAATTTGCAAGACTGGTGCTTATTGAACAGATTTACAGGGCTTTTACAATATTAAAAAACGAACCATACCATCATCGGTAATTGATAAATTTGCTATCCTAGTCAGCAAGTAGTCATCCGAATAATTATAATTTTGCATTATACATTTTGTTGATGAATTCAATTTCTAATGAAGTTTTAAGCTTTTGGGATGTAACTTTACTCCCTTTCCTCTTCTTCTTTATTTTCATTTTTGCAAATAATTTTCAGAAAAGGAATGAACCCTTGAACCCTGCTTATAGGTATTTCACAGCCGGATTATTCTTTAAATTGTGCAGTGGACTCATATTACTTCTCATTTACATTTATTATTACGGAGGAGGCGACACAACCGAATATTTCAAATCGTCGAGAATGTTGGCCGATCTTATATATAAAAACCCCAAGGTGGGCTTTTCTATTTTAGCAGGAAACACATCCTTAGCGAATTTTTCCTATTTTGATTTATCTACCGGATATCCAACCTATTACTCAACACCTGAAACCTACACTTTTGTCAGGTTTATCACCCCTTTTGTGATGCTGTCTTTTCAAAAATTCTTCTTATTGCTTATTATTGTCAACTTAATATTTTTTATCGGTATTTGGAAGTTTTACCTCATGGTTTGCGAATTGTATCCTGTTCTATATAAACAATTTGCCCTTGCTGTATTATTTATCCCTTCGGTTGTTTTTTGGAGCTCTGGCATTTTGAAAGACACTTTTACATTCTCAGCAACGCTTGGAATTGTATATAACATTTATATGATTTTTATAAAAAACAGGAAAAGATCCATTAACCTTTTGCTCCTTTTTCTGAATTCATACATTATCATTATGCTTAAACCCTATATTTTTGTTGCCTTACTTCCTTCAACGCTGTTTTGGGTGTTTTTCACACGAATTCAGAACATCAAAAACAAGAATATTAAGTTTTATATTACCCCATTTTTACTGATGTTTGGTATTTCTATTGCGATGCTCATCTTTTGGTCCATACAAGATAAATTAGGTTATTACAGAAGTTTCGACACCATCATTACAAAAGCACAAATTACGCAACAGGATTTAATCAGGCCGGAAGAATACGGAAATAATTCCTTTGATATAGGCAAAATTGACCCATCCTTTTGGGGGGTGATTTCAAAAACACCTTTTGCCATAATAGCGGGCTTATTCAGGCCATTTATTTGGGAATCTAAAAACTTTCTCATGCTTATTTCCGGACTGGAGAATCTATTCATTTTACTCCTTTTCATTTATGCCTTAATTAAAACTAAGTTCTATAAAACATTTGTGATGATGTTTACCGACCCGGTGCTGCTTTTTAGCTTTAGTTTCTCCATTATTTTCTCTTTTGCAGTAGGATTGTCAAGTGCGAATTTTGGCGCGCTTGTTCGATATAGAATCCCGGCAACTCCATTTTTTTTACTGTTTTTGATTGTGCTTATAGCAAAAATAAATGAACATAAAAATTCAACCTTACCTAAGGTTTAAGCTTTTTCCTGACTTCGTCAAAGATTCACCCTGAAAATTGCTGAAGAAATTTTCA
>CAZJBB010000161.1:0-7705 GCA_964543995.1 uncultured Bacteroidales bacterium | reverse complement strand
TAATCCATTCCATACCTTTCTGATATTTGGGCATTCCCAATCTATAGGCCACATGGGTTTCGCCTTTAATTTTGGGGTAAAACTTCTGAGCCTGTTCACTATGCCATTCCATGTGATAAGCAGCATTGCGTTCTGATTTTGAAACTTTCACGTCAACAGTTGCCCAATAAATTCGTTTGGTTAAATCGCTCATCATAACACTTGCTGTGCTTGCAATATGCCTGAGGTCGTTGTATGCTTTCGATTTGCATTCCTCCTCATACGAATAAGACATCAACGCTTCTTTTACCTGTTCTGCTTTAGGATAGTCTTCAAAATTAAGATGGTATCCATAATAAATCAGGGTGATACCTGCTGTAAAAAAAGTATCGAGATCCACTTTGCCAGAACCGGGCATCAATTGAACATCGTATTTTTTAAGCATGGCCGACACCAGGCGTCGAATCCATTTCAATTTTCCGGGAGGCATAAAATCGCCATCGGCAACCGTGATATTTATTGCTGTAAACCTATGTTCATAAATATACTCCAGCTCATTGGGAGGCATGAGTGCAATAACATGCGTACATCCAATTGTATCCAGCACTTTGCGTAGTTTGCGGATAAAATCGTTTTTATGTTGAGCCTTGGCAACTTTCTCTTGGCTGCGTATATTTGTTTTCTTTTTTCTGGGCTTCGACATACTTTTATTGCTTTGGTTGATATTTTATTAGAAACTGACATCGGGCAAAAACAACTGTGAAATGAAAACCTAATGTCGTAACTCTCTATTTTAATAAACACTACATAATAAGCTCTTTACTATAATCTATTAATTATTAACTATCAAAATTCTCTCTTTACCATGAAAATCTTTGACAATGCAAATATCCGAAATTTCATTTTCATTACAAAGAAAAATTAAGTTATTAGCCTTATTTTCGTTGATTTCGAAATAAATGCTGTTTTTGTTTTTTCTGCTTTTCGCAAACTGAATGATAGATTTATAGAACAACAAAGGATTTTCTTCAGGCACAAATAAGGCCGCATTAGGCTCAAATTCAAGCACATTTTTATGCATCAGTTCCTTTTCAGATTCCATTACATAAGGAGGATTGCTAACAATAATATCAAAATCGGGTAGGGTAGGCCATTTCTCCTGGTCCAGAACATCCATTTGAATAAATGTGATTTCTGTTTGATGCGTAATAGCATTCTGACGGGCAATTTGCAAGGCCCCTTCTGATATATCAAGTGCAAATACTTCAGCCTTTGGCAGATTCTTTTTTAAGGCTATCGCGATGCATCCGCTACCTGTACCAATATCTAATATTCTGAGGCCGGTTTTGCCAATATTTTGTTTGATAATGATGTCAACCAATTCCTCAGTTTCGGGACGGGGTATCAAAACATCCTTATTTACTTTGATTTCAAGATTATAAAAATTGGAATGACCTATAATATATTGAACAGGTTTGCCGGTTTTGAGCTCCTTGATGGCATCATACACCAACAATAATTCCGATTCATTGATAGTTACGCGGCTTTCTGCATGAACCTGATTTCTATCCATGCCGCAATAGGTTTCCATTAGGATGTAAAACAAAGAATCAATTTCCTTCACGGGATACAAATCCTGCAAATACGTGCGTATAAAAAACTTGATATCACTGATTTTGTTGGAAGCTACTTTCATTTATTTCGGATTTTATCATGTTGAATAAATTAAAAGAAAAGGGCAGTAAACTCTGAAAATTACATCATTCTACAAACAGAATCAGTCCTTTCAGGTATTCACTTTCAGGATGAAATGCATTGATGGGATGGTCGGCAGGCTGCGATAATTGCGCTACAATTCTAACTTTTCGCTGACTTTGAATGGCAGCCGCTATCACCGTTGAACGGAACAACTGACTATCTACCACCTGCGAACAGGAAAAGGTAATAAGAAATCCGCCACTCTTAATTTTGTTTAAAGCAGTTTCATTCAGGCGACGATAACCCTGCATTGCTTTGTGCCGTGTTTTAAGATGTTTGGCATAAGCAGGCGGATCCAAAACAATCACATCGTATAAAGTATCGGTGTGGGTAAGATAGTCCATCACATCCATTTTGAACGACTTATGTTTTGTTTCATCATAGCCGTTCAACAACACATTTTTATCAGTCAAGTCAATGGCTTTGGCTGATGAATCCACCGAATGAACCATAGCAGCACCTGCCTGCAATGCATAAACAGAAAAACCTCCAGTATAGCAAAATGTGTTTAAAACACTTTTATCTTTACAAAATTGCGACAGCATTTGGCGGTTTACCCTTTGATCGATAAAGAATCCCGTTTTCTGTCCGCTTTCCCAATCCACCTGAAATTTTAAACCATTTTCATTAATAATATGCACAGGCTCTTCTTTCTGAAAAATATACTGGTCAACAGCTTCGTCAGCAAATTTGGATGGAAGTGTTTCATTGCTTTTCAAGTAAACCGCTTTAAGCTTATCGCCATATATTTCCTGTAAGGCTTCAGAAAACAGGGGATGATGCAGAAACATTCCATAAGAATGACATTGAATTACAGCGGTTCCGTTATAATAATCAATAATAAGACCGGGCAATCCATCGCCTTCTCCAAATATCAGTCGATAGGCATTGGTAGCTTCATTATACGTTAAGCCCAGCTTTTCGCGATAATTATATGCCGACTGAAATTTCCGTATAAAAAAGTCTTTATCAGGATTTTCTTGTTCGAAAGAAAAAATCCTTACTGCAATCGACCCGTCGTTATAGTGTCCCATACAAAGGAATTCGTTGCGGCTTGAAAATACTTCCACCACACAGCCCTCGGTAATATTACCTTCGGTTTTGATTATGGCTCCCGAAAAAATCCAGAGATGAAAACGTTTTACGGCTTCATCCTTGCCGTGTCTTAGTATTACTTTTGGAAATGTTGTCATGGTTGTTTTTGGTATTTGGTATATATAAAACGATAGGGTAGTAGCGCATCTTCAGCAGCATAACTCACACCTATTCTTGGACCTGAATAAATTTCATCCTTTGGCACATCAATGCCTTTATCCTCAAGCCAGATTTGATTTTCATTTAAAATCAATCCTGAATGAGAATAATGAATTCCCAAAGCTTTGGAAACCTTGCCCGGACCAACGCCAAAATCGCGTTTCATCTGCGTCTTTCCGGTTCTGTGAAGCATGATATCCAATCCTTCTGAAGGAAGAAAACCTCTGATTAACACAGCATGAGGCGTGTCTTTACGGTGAGTAACGATATTAAAAAGCGAATGCACCCCGTAGCAAAGATACACATAGGCTGTGCCACCTTCGCCATACATGATTTCGGTTCTGTTAGTTCGCCTGCCGCCAAAAGCATGTGAAGCTTTATCAGTTACGCCCGCATAAGCTTCTGTTTCGGTTATCATGCCTGCTGTTAACTGATGATCAAAATACGAGTAAATATATTTGCCAAGCAGTTCTTTGGCTATAAGAACCACATCATCGCGCTGAAAGAAACTTAAAGGTAATTTTGGCAAAGTTTTTTATTACAAAAATAAGCTTTTTATTTAAAGAGGTGCGCTAAATAAAATCTAAACCATTCTTTGTTTCAAAACCTCAAACATCACAATGCCTGCAGCAACCGATACATTTAACGAGGCAATTTCGCCAACCATAGGGATTTTAAATTTTGGATTGGAGGCTTTTATAAGGATATCTGAAATGCCATCATCTTCCGAACCCATAATCACTGCGGTTGGTAAGGTGAAATCGCAATCGAAATACAATTTTTCTGATTTTTCGGTACAGGCAGCAATTTGCAAACCACAGGATTTAAGGTATTCAATGGTTTTTATCATGCTTAAACTTCTGCAAACCGGAACTGTATGCAAGGCACCTGCAGAACTTTTAATGGCATCGGCACTTACCCGAACCGAATTGTGATATGGTATAACCAAAGCATCCACTCCGGCACATTCGGCACTTCGGGCAATGGCACCAAAGTTTCTGACATCAGTGATGCGGTCGAGAACAAATATCAGAGGAGTTTTTCCCTGTTCGAACAGCATGGGAATGAGGTTTTCAATATCAGAATATTCAACATTGCACACAAAACCAATCACACCCTGATGGTTTTTGCGGGTAACGCGGTTTAGTTTTTCGATAGGTACAAACTGATAGGGGATGTTTTTTTCGGTAAGCAATTTCTTGAATTCGTAGAACAACTCCGATTGCAGTCCCTTTTGAATTAATATTTTATCAACATCTTTGCCTGCATTGATGGCCTCTATCATAGGGCGAATGCCGTATATCAACTGATCTTTTTCCAAGGTTTCTTTTATTTGAAGCGTCAAAAGTAAGTAAAATTTGGTTGATAGAGTTTATCAGGATTTTCAAGATTGTAAAGTTTATCAAGTAAAAAGGCTTGTCTCTTTATGAAGCAAGCCTTTAGTTTTTTGAAGTGCAGTGTAGAAAATCCTATTAAAAGGCACAGCCTTATTTGATAAAGCCGACGGAGGCAGAGCCTGCAGCCGAACGGGGCCAACGGGAAGCCTACTGGCGAACGGGGAGCGAATCATTCTGTTCCTTTATATACCCATTGGTCACCAAACTTTTCATATATAAGAATCGGTTTGTGAAATTTATGCGTTTTCTCTGAAGTATATCCACCATAATAAACGCCATCTCTTGTAAAATTAACAAGAACTTTTGCTATATTATCTTTTTTAGTAATACCAATTATTTTTATATCGCTTACTGAATATTCCCAGTATCCTACGATAGCTACATCTTTTTTTGCAAATTCTTTATTAATATCTGAGATTATCATTTCTTCTTTAGGTCCAGAGCTGGAGCAAGAAATCAAAAAATTAGTTACAAGCAAAAATATAATTACTTTTTTCATATTAGTTATTGTTTAAAATTTTCTTTATTTAAATTATTTTTCAGTCAACTTTGGTTTTTTGGAGTAGGTTCTGGACTTCACTTTAATTCGTACATTAAAACGAAACAGCTATCTCCATTAAATTTAACGGTGTAGAACGTTCGCTTAACATGTTCATAAATCGCATTTATTTTTTTTCTATTCAATTCGTTTAAATATTGCCGTTTTAGTATTAAAAAAATTGCCTTTTATATCAGTAAGTTTCAATTCATCTTTTGACATTGAGTTTATTTCAAATGGACCAATCATATTTGAACCATCATATAATTTTCCGCTTTTTTCAAATAATACAATTGAAATTATTTTTCCATTATCCTCTTCTTTTTTAAAATTTGGATATTCACTTAGATCTTTTTCATTAACAATCCTATACTCCAATTTGTCTTCAGATTCCATTTGTTTATTTCCTTTAAAAATTTTAAAATCTTTACCTAAACCAAAATAGAACCTTGTTGCATCTTCAATCTTACCATCTTTAATTTCCCAAGTGCCAATAATTAATTCTTTGGTGGGTTTATTCGAGCACCCCCAAATAAATGATACCAATATTATAATTATTAAAAATTTTGTTTTTTTCATACAATTTGTATTAAATTCCCTACTCATTTGGCTTTTCGGTTTCGCCCCGTTTTATTAAGTGGTTTCTGGCTCCACTTCTTTTATTTAATATAAATTTTGTTCTTTCGATTACATTTAATAAAGCCAATATTTTTTTTATTGTTTAATATTCACGAATTCAAGAACGTATTAATTAGCAGTTGGGAGATTAAACTAGTTTCCTTCAATAATTAATGTTATTACCTGGTCTTCCATTGCTTCTATTTTGAAATTTGGATTGTTTTTTTCAGGTAGACTATTTATTTCCCATAAATTATATACATCGCCATCACTATAAATTAGATTAAAATAATTTTTGTCTAAGGATGAACTTACACTATAATGAAAATTACCACTTTCAGGAAGTGATATCCAATGATCAATAAATTCACCTTTCTTTAAATTAAATTTATAAACGCCAATTTCATATATTTTAACCTTGTTAATTTCTTCAATTTTAATATAGGCTTCACCAACATGAGCTCCATTATTAAATGTATAAATGTAATTATTCATGGCATTTTCAGAATTTAATGGTGCAATAGAATCCCAAAAAGTATTGTCATCTTGTGTGTTTAAATCAATATTTTCATTGTAAGCAACAAAAAGATATAATCCTCCCAAAATCCACCCCTCAAAATTATTGATTTTAATTTTATACCAAAATTCATTTGTTTTATTAATTTTTTGGAGTTTGCCTATCTCAATTAATTCGGCTTTAGAATTTTTTGGGTCAATTTTAGATATGGTTTTTGATGATAAGTATGGAGTTTCTTTAAGGTCACGTAACCCTTCCTTAAATGTATACTTGGCTTTTGATTTATACAAATCAGAATTTTGCTGAAATTGGCTATTCCATTCACAATGGGCTAATTTAAAATTTTTAGTAAAAAAAATTTTAAATTTATTTTCCTCAATACCCGTAATTGTATATTCATTTATCATGGTGCCAATCAAATTATTTTGCTCTATAACTTCACCTTCCTCTGCAAAACACATTTTATAAAATATTAAATTTACAGAATCTTTATTTTTAGTCATTATAAATTTTTCAATACAATAACCAAAACCACTTCCGCTAGGATGTGGATATTTTGTTGAGTAATAACTTATGGAATTTTTCTGACCATAGCTTTGAAAAAATGATAGCCAAATTGTTACAATGAAAATTAATTTAAAACTGTTATTCATATTATTTAGTATTTTTTTCTACTCAAAAGGTTTTCAATTCCTGCCCCGTTTTTCCCAATGGTCTCTGGTCTCCATCTTATTTTCTATTATGAGGTCAAATTTACACTTTTTATAATAACTTGTATGAACTTTATTTATTTTTTATTTCAATTCTTCAGTTTTAATTGGCCACTCACTTTATCTGCACTGCTAAATAACCCTATTTTATTGAAGCTCCGAACTTGAAAACCCATGTTCTGAACTTCGCATTCCATGTTCTGAGCTTGGGATTCCATGTTCCGAGCTTGGGATTCCATGCTCTGAGCTTGGGTTTCATGTTCCGAGCTTCGCATTCCACGTTCTGAGCTTGGCATTCCATGTTCTGAGCTTGACATTCCATGTTCCAAGCTTGACATTCCATGTTCTGAGCTTCAAATTCCATGTTCCGAACTTGACATTCCATGCTCTGAGCTTGGTTTTTTTAGAGAGAATATTCTGCAGATTGCTTGTTTTGTGCTAATTATCAGGTTTAAGGCAAAAGGCCCGGCTTAATTAATGTTATCTATAATCCTTGCCTGCCTTTTGCCTCAATAGTTTACTTTTTAAGTCTGACGGTGAAACTGCCTGCTTTGTCAGCGCTTACATTAAACACAACAATACTTGTATATCCTTTAGGAATTTTTGTGGAATTCCCGGGGTTAACAGTTATTGCATCATCTTTACGGAATTGACCTGATACTTCATCTGTCCAAGTGAAATTAAGTACGGTTGTACCACCGTTTACGAAAAGACTTTCAGCAACAATTTTCTTAACAATAAGCTGAGCCCCGGGAGCAATAGAAAATGTGGTGCCGCTGCTTTGCTTTTCTCTGGCATAAGCTTGTCCGGCTTCTTTAACCAACTCACTGAAAGGATAATTTCCTTTTTTAGCCAGTGTGCTGGCTGTGTTGTAAATTCTGTTGAGCGAAGCCAGCAGAACCACACCTACATTAATAATCAAACAATCTATCAG
>CAZJBB010000160.1:0-7756 GCA_964543995.1 uncultured Bacteroidales bacterium | reverse complement strand
TTGACGAATATAATCATTCAAGCAGTTGATATATTGCTATTTATAAATTCAAAGAAAAATAAGTGACGAAGTCAGAAAGAAGGAGCAATGAGTGCAGGCATAAATAATTGTTTTCTACAAAAATACTAAAAGCTTTGAATTGAAGATGCACCAAAATAAAAACAGCCTATAGATTCAAATCCATAGGCTGCTAATACAGTATATATAATTCTTATTCAGGTTTTGGAGGACGAGGAAGCAATACTTTACGAGAAAGTTTAAGCTTTCCGGTTTTTTTATCTACTTCGATCAACTTAACCTCAATTTTATCACCCACTTTCAATACAGATTCTACATCTTTTAAATGTGTCCAGTCGATTTCAGAAATATGCAATAATCCATCTTTTCCCGGGAGAATTTCAACAAAGGCACCAAATGCCTGAATGTTTT
Organism: uncultured Bacteroidales bacterium; assembly: GCA_964543995.1. GTDB lineage: Bacteria > Bacteroidota > Bacteroidia > Bacteroidales > CAIXTV01 > CAIXTV01. The sequence continues at coordinate 7,327 of CAZJBB010000160.1, read as the reverse complement.
TTACCACACCGTCGTACACTTGACCTACTTCAGGAACCGTAGTAATGGCTTTAATTCTTTTGATAACGGCATCAATAGAAGCCTTATCGCTGGAAGCAATGTCAATAACTCCGAAATCACCCACCTCTTCAATAGCGATTACCGCTCCGGTTTCGCGTTGCATTTCCTGAATAATTTTTCCACCCGGCCCAATGATGGCACCAATAAATTCTTTAGGAACCGTCATTTTTACGATGCGAGGTACATGGGGTTTGTAGTCTTCTCTAGGTTCGGTGATGGTTTTTTCCATTTCACCCAAAATATGTAAGCGACCTCTTTTTGCTTGTTCTAAAGCTTCAGTTAAGAGTTCATAAGAAAGTCCGTCTACTTTTATATCCATCTGGCAGGCAGTAATACCGTCTTTAGTACCGGTTACTTTAAAGTCCATGTCTCCTAAATGGTCTTCGTCACCTAAAATATCAGAGAGAATGGCATATCGGTTGGTTGCAGTGTCGGCAATCAATCCCATGGCAATTCCGGATACCGGTTTTGCAATCTTTACACCTGAATCCATGAGGGCAAGGGTACCTGCACAAACGGTGGCCATTGAGGATGAACCGTTTGATTCAAGAATGTCAGAAACGATACGAATGGTATATGGATTGGCTTCCCCTTTGGGAACCACAAATTTCAAGGCTCTTAAAGCCAAATTCCCATGACCTACCTCACGACGGCTGGTTCCACGGTTGGGTTTTACTTCTCCGGTGGAGAAAGCAGGGAAATTATAATGTAAAATTAAATTGCTTTTACCTTCGATATAAGCACCATCGATAATTTGCTCATCCAAACGTGTTCCCAAGGTAACGGTAGTTAAAGATTGGGTTTCACCACGGGTAAAAATAGCGGAACCATGGGCAGAAGGTAAATAATTTACTTCCGACCAAATGGGACGAATTTGATCCATTTTACGTCCGTCTAAGCGAACCCTTTCGTTTAACACCACGTTTCTTACAGCATCTTTTTCCACATCATGAAAATATACATTAATTAAGAATTTATTGGCAGTACGGGTTTCTTCATCCAAGGTTTCGATAAATGCAGTTTTAACTGCTTCGAAAGCTTCGGAACGTTCATGTTTTCCGGTGGAGTTAGAAGCAATTTTGTAAATCTTGTCGAAACAAAAATCATTGAGTTGTTTGCGCAATTCTTCGTTATGGTTTTCGTGGCAATAGGTTCTTTTTGCTCCCCCATTTTCCAACATGGCAGCCAACTCTAGCTGAGCTTGACATTGAATTTTAATGGCTTCGTGGGCGCATTTTAAGGCTTCCAACAAGGCGGCTTCTGAAACTTCTTTCAACTCACCTTCTACCATTAAGATGTTATCCATGGTAGCGGCTACCATAACATCAATATCGGCTAAAGGCAATTGATCTATGCTTGGGTTCACCACATATTCTCCATTAATACGAGCTACTCTTGCTTCCGAAATAGGGCATAAGAAAGGTACATCAGATACAATTAAAGCAGCTGAGGCAGCCAAGCAAGCCAATGCATCAGGCATGACCATTTTATCGCCGGAAATCAAGGTAATCAGTACTTGAGTTTCAGCATGAAAGTCACTAGGAAATAAGGGACGCAATGCACGATCTACCAAGCGGGAAATTAATATTTCGTATTCCGATAAGCGTGCTTCTCTTTTAAAGAAACCTCCGGGGAAACGACCCACAGAAGCATATTTTTCTTGATACTCAACAGTTAAGGGCATGAAATCGCTATTCTCTACGGCCTCTTTTTTGGCAACCACCGTGGCTAAAAGCATGGTATCGCCCATTCTAACTACAACAGATCCATCGGCTTGTTTCGCCAATTTTCCTGTTTCTATGCTAATGGTTCTACCATCAGCCATTTGAAAACTTTTTGTTATTCCAATCATTTTTTAGTTTTGTTTTAATACAAAAAAAGGCAATTATGCAAATTGCCCTTTTAAGTATTCATGTAAAGTCTTTTTTATTTTCTGATATTCAATTTTTTGATAATTGCACGATAACGTTCAATTTCAGTTTCTTTGAGGTATTCGAGCAATTTTCTGCGTTTGCTAACCAAACGAACCAAGGAACGTTCAGTAAACATGTCTTTTTTGTTCACTTTTAAGTGCTCGGTTAAATGTTTAATTCGGAAGGTAAACATGGCGATTTGGCCTTCGGAAGTACCGGTATCGAACTCTGATTTGCCAAATTCTTTAAATAGTTCTTTTTTCTTTTCTGCTGTTAAATACATTATTTCTTCTTTTTTTCGGACTGCAAAGATATACAATTTTGATAATCAAAAAAATATTTTTCTAATTTATTTTCCGTTGAGATTTAGGAAGCAAATAAAATCATTAATATTAAGGATTGTTCAATCTGCAAATGTATTGAAAACAATGCTAAGCATGGAATAGAATTGCTGTAGAAGATGCGAAAAATTTGAAAGTTTAATCTAAATAATATATCTTTGTTTAACCAACTTAGTCAGGATGAAGTTAAATGCTTTAGGATGCTTACCTATAGAGGATCATTTTGATTCGGTTTCTCATGGTAAAAGGGGAAATCGTTGTGAGTAAGTAATTTATTTTGGAGTATGGTCAATATATTTCTCAAATTAACTCAAAAAAAATGAAAATCTTAAACCTATTAATTCTTTCATTATTTTTTAGTCTAAATACTAAAGCTCAGGCATTCAGCATTGACACCTCTTTTTATCTAAATTATAATTTTGCAGGTATATCAAGTGATGGTAATGTTTATGGTATGGCTTTTGAGCCAGATGGCAAGCTATTGATATACGGCAGTTTCGATGATAATTACTTGCATTCATCTGATTTTTTAAGAGTACATAATGATGGTTACTTAGATAATACATTTTATTACAATGGTGGGGGCAATGCAATATATAAAGTCATTAATATTGATAGTTCCTATATTGTGTATTATGGCGATCAAATTTCTAAGGGATTTTATAATGGAAATTCTATAGACACAGCATGGAAGAATAGAATTATGAATAATACTACAATGTGTCGTGACTATGGTTTTCCATATTTTTATGCAGATAAGCGTATGCTGATAGGGGATGATTCTACTTGTAATATTCCCGGTCCTATAAGTAATAAAACGTGCTTGCACAGGTTTTTCCCTTCAGGCGATTTAGATACTTCTTTTAAGCATAGTCCAAACCGCAGGGTTTTTGGTATAGTTCCTTATTTCGACAAATTGCTTTTATACGGAGGAGGGACTCCTCATTTTACTCAATATGATACTACAGCAGTTGGACTTATATGCCGCATTGATACCGCTGGTAATCTTGATACTAGTTTTTGTTCAGCTATTACAGATGGTACTATTAATTTTCTGCATCCTACACCGGATGGCAAAATATTGGTAGGAGGTTATTTTATCACAAACACCTATACAGGTATCTGTAGTATAGTGCGCCTCAATGCTGATGGAAGGATAGACGATACTTATAATAATTATAATTCATTAGAAAACCATGATACTGTTTATAATACCCCCGGTACTATTTGCTCTACAACTGATAATGGCTATCTTATTGGTGGGTGCTTTATGAATTATCAGGGCTATGAAAGACACAATATTGTAAAAGTAGATTCGAATGGTTATATTGACACTAATTATTTTAATGGGGTTTATATTGACAGCTTAGTAAATAAGCACTATAATGACCTTCCCTTTGTTAATTATATTGTTAAAGATACATGCGACCGCTATTATGTCATGGGTTGTTTTTCATATTACAATGGGCAATATGTTAAACCTATTTTCCGCATGAATGGTATAACTGCTAGCATACAAGAATTTGTGAAAGGTAAAAATGAGCTTTACCTTTACCCCAACCCCGCCAAAGATGAAGTAAGCATTTCTGTTACAAAACCAGCAAGTAAAGCAACTATTTCCGTTTATAATGTATTGGGTGTATTAGTCAAAGAAATATACGGAGTTGATATTGTTTCTAATTATGTTTTATCATTAAGAGGCTTCACTTCCGGTGTTTATATCATCCGAATAATTTCACATAATGGGTTAATTGGTACCGGAAAAATGGTGAAAAACTGACTTAACCCTCATTTATGATATGAAACTTTTGGCATCAATATTGCTTTTAATAAATCAAAGAAAATTAAAACCTACCGCCATGAAAACAATCACTGTAATACTTAGCATCATTTGCAGCTTCCTCAGCACGCAAATATTCGCACAAGCTGATTCTCTCGGACTTCCTGGAGACAACTTAAATTTATATGCTGTTTTGGACATTTTCCAAAAATCAAAAACCCTGGAGGATTTCGAAAAAACCATCAATCTCGAAAATTCAAAAGTCAACAACTTGGATTTAAACGGAGATGGTCAAATTGATTATATAAAAGTGTATGACCATGTTAAAGGCAACAGCCATGCAATTGTACTTCAAGTATCCGTAACCTCAAAAGAAGTTCAGGATGTGGCCGTTATTGAAGTAGAAAGAGATAACAATACGGTGGTTTCACTTCAAATTATTGGAGATGAAGCATTATACGGGAAAAATTACATTATTGAGCCCATTAAAAATAATTCGGCTCAAGTCACTCCAAATCCCGGGTATACCGGAGGGAATTATACGAATGCTAGCGGAGGAAATACAAATGTAACCAACGTTACGAATAATTATTACAATACCGGAGGGAATGCTTATGCCTATGAAGAAGTAGGTGCCTGGCCAATTGTACTGTTTATGTTCACCCCTACCTACCGCCCATACTGGTCACCTTACCATTGGGGATATTATCCTGTATACTGGCGTCCTTGGAGACCTTGGTTTTACCACCATTATCATGAATTCCATCATGAACACCATGGATATTACCACAGAAGCGAACATTACAGAGCTTCTACCGCACATAGCAATTATGAATCACACCGAAAGATCTCAAAAACAGTGGAAACCAGAAGAAATACCGGAAAGTACTTGAACACTTATAAGTCTATGCCCGGTACTCAAGGAAACACTAAGTTAAATGGTCATAATAAGCAGAATCAAAACACGAATTCAACAAAAGAGTTGAAGCAAGATCAAGGACATAAAATCAATTCAACCAATAATCAAAATAACGGGTACAAAACAGTGCCGGCTAACAATCAAAATTCAGGATATAAAACGGTTCCAAATAACAACCAAAACTCAGGGTACAAAACCGTTCCAAATAACAATCAAAACTCAGGGTACAAGACCGTTCCAAATAACGACCAAAACTCAGGACATAAAACCGTTCCAACTAACAACCAAAATTCCGGGTATAAGACGGTTCCAACCAATGACCAAAATTCCGGGCATAAGACCAATCCTTCAAACGGACAGAACTCAGGGTATAAAACTACCCCTTCAAACGATCAAAACAATGGGAACCACTCAAACAATACATACAAAACGGTTCCGACAAATGGCCAAAACAATAATTACAAGCAAAATCCGGGGAATAATCAAAATAATGGATATAAAACTCAGCCCGCATCTAATCAAAACAACGGTTACAAATCACAACCCGGTAACAACCAAAATAATGCTTACAAATCGCAACCCGGCAATAAACAAGGGCAAGGAAATAATCAACATATAAAATCTAATCAAGAACCCTCTCGCAAATCAGCTCCTTCTAATGTTCAACAAGGGAACAAGCAAGGTTCGGACAACAAACAACAGCCTCAAAATAATCAGGGTGGTGGTAAAGGAGAAAGAAGACACCGGTAGATTTCAAAGATAATTCCATAAACAAAAACCTCCTGAGCATTTTCAGGAGGTTTTTTATTTTACAGTCAGGCCGAAATATAATATTCTTCGCTTCTGACAACCAATTTCCTTAAAGCAACTCCTTGAGCCTCTTATACCCGGCTTTACTGGCTTTTAGTTTTTCTCCACTTTTCAGTATGCATAAATAGCTTTCTTTTTCATATTGTTGAATGCTGTTAATTTGCTGAATGTTCACCAAATACGACCGGTGTATTCTAACAAACTTTGATGGATCTAATTGCTCTTCGAAAGCTTTCATGGTTTTTTCTTTCAGGAATCTGCCTTCTTCAGCATAGACCATCACATAATCGTCATCCGCTTCAAAATAATGAACATGCTCAATGGGGATAACTGTAATTTTGTCGCCTTTTTTTATGATCACCCTTTCCAAAAACTTTCCCGACTGCTTTAAAAATGCATTCGATAATTCCGAAGACTTAATTTCACTCACTGCAAGCAACATTCTTTCTTTGGCTCTATCCACAGCCAAATTAAACCGATCGAAAGTAAAAGGTTTAAGAAGATAGTCAACCGCATGCATTTCGAAAGCTTTAATGGCAAATTCATCGAAAGCGGTAGTAAAAATCACCATGGGTTGTTTGGGTAATAATTCCAACATTTCGAAGCCTGTGAGCTTAGGCATCTGAACATCAATAAAAATCAAATCCGGTTGATACTCATTTATGCATTTTACGCCTTTAAACCCATCTTCAGCTTCGGCCATCAATTCAATATCGGTCCTTTTCTGAATAAAATGCCTGAGGAGTTCTCTGGCGGGTTGCTCGTCTTCAATGATAATTGCTTTCATCTTGCGGGAGAATTAATTTTACACAAAAGAGATTTTCGTTTTTTTCAATTTTCAATAAGCCCTCGTTTTTGTATATGAGTTGAAGTCGGGCCTTGGTGTTGGCAAGACCGGTTCCCGTACCGGAAGGTTTAAGTGAACTTTCCTCATAATTGTTCGAAATTTCAAGTAACAGGTTATGGTTATTGATAGATGTTTTCAAAAACACATTCACTTCGCTTACACTGCTGTAAATTCCGTGCTTAATGGCATTTTCGATCAGTGGTTGCAATAAGAGCACCGGGATTTTCATTTTAAGTGTTTCCGGTTCAATGTTTTCATGAATCTGCAGGCGATCACCAAAGCGAATTCTTTCAATATCGCTATATTGCTGAATATGAGATAATTCTTGCTCTAAATCTGTAATTTTCTCATCCGATTTTTGCAAGGAATAGCGAAGAAACTCCGATAATTTCACCACCAACTCATGCGCTTTTTCCGGTTGGGTTAGCGTAAGAGCGCTCACTGAGTTCAAGCTATTGAAAAGAAAATGCGGATTTATTTGAGATCTCAACACATTCAATCGACTTTCTTGGAGTAAGAGTTGCAATTCCATTTGCTGCTCCGTTTGCTCCCTCAAATGGTCGTAATACACCACCACATAATACAGCAGCACACTGACTCCAAAGAATAAAAAACCTATGATTGCCCGCCAAGGCATGGATGATTTCAGAAAAGCCT
>CAZJBB010000159.1:0-7795 GCA_964543995.1 uncultured Bacteroidales bacterium | reverse complement strand
AGTTTGTCCTATTATGATAATCTTATTGTTTTTGTATAAAAAATACTTGTCGTTTACTTGTTGAATTCCGGCGTCCTTGGAGCTAAAGACAATTTTTCCTTCGAACGGATTGATGATGTATAAGTTGCTTCCTGAGCCTACAGAGATAAATGGAGAATTGTTAATGGGTTCAAAAGTGGACTCTTGAACGTTTTTAAGTTCTGCAATGGTCCAAATTTCGTTACCGGAAGTTCCATCAAAGCAATGTAACCCATTAGCGGTACAAGCAATAAGCTGCCCCATTGGGGTAACCTTTTGCCATATTATGGCAGCTTTGGTTTCTTTAGACCAAAGTGGGGCAATATTACCCGCTTTAGAAGTGATTGTTGCGATTAACGCAAAGACCAAGACAAGACTGAATAATTTGTGTTTTTTCATGGTTGATGTTTTTGTTTTTAGGTATCAAATTTACCAATTATTATGCCTGAAAATATAAAATGTGGAAAATTAGCGCTGTAGATTTTATAAAGAGTCCTAATGTTATTTCAAGAAAAGAATTACTAAATTAAATAAAAAAAGCGCAGCCTTTCGACTGCGCTTTTTTAAAGAAGGGTCAATTAATAATTTCCTTGACCCGGAATTTGAGTAGTAACGCCTTTGGTTAAACTGGGTTCGAAAATGGCAAAGTCGTCTAAGTCAACATAGCCACTACCATTTAAGTCTGATCCAAAGAATCCGACATTCCCTTGAATTTGATCCAAGTCAAAGATAGCAAAGTCATCCAAGTCCACAGTTCCATTTTGATCCAAATCACCGCTGAATATTCCGAAAACTCCCGGAGCCAATTGGGCTTGAGTGTTCTGACCAAAAGATTGTAACATACTGCTGGAAAAGTCGAAACTCACAAAAGTGGAGTTAAAAGCAATCGGTAATGCCGACCAAGTTTGAATGTGGTTTCGGTTTTTAATGGCAATATAATAGTTCTCCGAAGTCAAACAGGATAAGGTAGTAGTTGCAATTCCTTGATCACTTAGGTCCAAATTCAATTGTTGGAAAGCAATCGTTTGTAGTTGATTTTCAGGATGCAGTTCTATATCAATTTTATCCGTTATACCATTGCCCCAATGCGGAAGATTGGTATTTCCATCGATAACCTCGTGCATTTTACCAGAATCAGCATAATACATACCTTCCAGATACAATTTCAATTGCAACGTACGGTTTTGGGTTTGATGGAATACCAAGGTAGGTGACTGAGCCGTTGCAATAGCGATGCAAGCTAAAGAAGAGGTTACGCTGCATTTTACACTGTCATTTTCATTCGGTGCAAATCGAAATACAGAGCTGTTGGTTCCGGCAGGATTTCCATTTTTGAACCACTGATACATTGGAGTATTTCCTCCACTGACCACAAAAGCATGCAACTCAACCGTATCTCCGGAACAGAAATAGGGATTATTGGGTTGGAGGGTTACGCTTAGGGGATCAGATGGTATTGGATTCACGGTGAAGGATAATGTACTTGCCGGTCCGGTTCCACAGGCATTCACTCCTGCAACCGTGATGTTTCCAGATTGAACATTGGGTCCAAAATCTAAAGTAATGGTATTCGTATTGCTTGTACCAGAAACTCCGTTTGCTAAAGTCCAAACGTATGAATTTGCATTCAATACAGCACCTACTCCATATTTCACATCTGTTTGACCCGGACATATTGAATGATCACCAATAATTTCCCCAGGAGTATTGGGTAAGGAATTCACTTGAATATATAATACCGATGAATCTCCGGTTCCGCAATAGTTCATTCCTTTAACCTTTATGTTTCCGGAAACCGCTTGGTCTCCAAAATTCACAGAAATTGAATTGGAAGAACTTGTTCCTGTGGCACCTGAAGGTAAGGTCCATTGATATTGGATAGCATTGGCAATCGGTTGAATTTGGTAAATTACATTGTTCTGTCCTTTACAAACACTTATATCACCCGAAATCGAACCCGCTGCACCTACATTAGGTGTTAATACCATGTGCAAAGTATTGCTTGTTGCCGGATTACCAACGACACAAACACCTTCGCTGGAAGTTAACACACAAGTGATGGAATCTCCATTGTTTACAATACTGCTATAAGTTGAACTATTTGATCCCACATTAACTCCGTTTTTCTTCCATTGGAAAACAGGAGCATTTCCTCCATGACTTGGAGTCGCTGTGAAATTGATTGGTGTGTTCTCACAAACAAAACTTCCTGATTTGGAAATACTTACACCCACCATTACCGGAGCCGGTTCTGTAATTTCAACACTACCACTGGCTGTTAAACCATTGATGTCTGTTACATTAACATTATATATACCGGATACAGAAATTAGGGTGTCATCAGTTTGTCCATTACTCCATAAAATCACATAAGGTTGTTGACCTCCTGCTATATGAACAATCCCTTTCCCATCGGAAAGACCATAACAACTGACAGGATTCGTACTAAAGGTCAAATGTAAGGTTCCTCCAATATCACCACTAATTTCATTATCATCTGTATTATATTCCGCCGGATTTGCATTTCCAATTCGACCAATAATGGTGGTTTTGGTATCGGTTACAGTCCAAGGAATATTTACAGTAATGGTTTGAGAGGTGTCGAGGTATATGAATTGCTGCCCAATATAAACCTCTTGGTTATTGTTGTCAAGATAATACAATGTATAGGTAGCATTACAAGTATCATATCCTACATTCTTAATTACCGTGGCAATGTTGATGGTAGACCCTAAGGAAGGTAGACTGTCGCTAAAGTTAATTGACTTTGGAACCAAATTGGGTGCCTTGCCTACAATGATGGCTCTGGTGGCCTCATTATTTAACTCATCACTTTCAGCTATAACATCGAGTTTATCAATATACGTTCTGATGACATGAATTCCACGTAAGCCGGAAGCCCAACTGTCCGGTAAATGCACCGTATTGAATGTTCCATGCAATAAACCAGGTACTACCATTTGATTCAGGAAGGTATTATCGACAATGGTGTATAAGGTTAAAGGATCTGTACTTGACATTCCAAGGTTTTCATACGTAATATCCATTGAGATGGAGTCGTTCAATTCCGGATTCAGCCTCGATGGGGCAATGAATTGTGACAATACCCTGTAATCCGGTAATTCCGAAACAATGACATCTACAATAAGTACATTATTATCTTCATTACATTCGGTATAGTGGTTATCGGGGTCAGCAGTCATTTTTACATGATACGTCCCGTTTTGTGGGAAGGCAAATTGATCATCTAAAGTAACTTCAAGAGGACATTGACAGTATGTACTACCAATGAAAGTTGATTTTTTGCCCAAATATACCCAGCCACCTCCTAAACCTGGACCACTTACTTCAAATTTCACCTCCGCATTGGAAGCTCTATAGAGACCATGATTATTTAAGCCAACATTGAGTGTTACAGGCACATTTTTAATTTGAACATGATCCCAAAAAGCACTTCCACACAGATCGGTAAGGTAGAAGTCCCAATCTAAACCTCCACTGGCAACATTGTTATTTTCATAGAGCTCGTCTACAAGATTTGCAGGATCCACAGTAACAATTAAGGTATCGCAACCATAAGCAGGCGTGGGAATGTCGATAAATATCTCCTGAGATTGACCCGGATTTAATACGGGGGCATAGTGATAATTATGATGAATTCCGACCGTATTAAAATCTATGTCGAAGTTAGAAGCAACATCATTTCCGGCATTGGCAATGGTAGCATAAATTCGGATATTTCCGGGAGGGGCATCCGTTGGATCCACCCTAAGATTTGTACAGCCATATACGGTCAAGTCCGGTTTACATTCTACTAAACGTAAATTATCAGTAACATCATTATTCAAATCACTAACTTCAACAACGGCATGCAGATAATCTGCCTTAAGTGACAGTGTATATTCCCCTGGTGCATGAGGGTTAATAGGAAAATAAACATTGGTACAGGACAATGCAGGCATATTATTCACGTGACTAAAAAGTGTGAATTGAAATATGCCATCTTTAACAACATCCAAAGAGATATCAAACGGTCCAGTTGCAACCCCACCTTGGTTCTCTAACGTATAAGTTACCCCGTTAAACTGGCAGTCATAGTATTGTCCATAACCAAGGTTAAAAGCAACAATATCCGGTAGAGCAGGATGAACAGCAATACATTGAGTAGTGTTATGAATTCCATCGGAGCATTCGATTACATCATTGTGATAATCAGCAGTGGCAGAAATATACGTTCCGCCAAGATTATTGTAAGTAATAATGGGTAAATTTACAATAAACGAGGCTCCGGGCGCTAATGCAGGAATGTTCACATCTCCAATGGGGAAGCTAGGCACACCACCGGGAAGCTCAATGTGTAAAACAGAGGCAACACTGGCTAATTGACCGTAGTTTGAGACGGTTGCTGTTCCAGTAACGGATTGACCTTGCAAAATGTTAACACAGCTATTCCAATGGCAAGCAGGATCTACCGTTTGATCCCAGATGTTTAATGAAACACTCATTTGAGGACTCGTACAAGGAGGCGGTATCGTTACCGAATAGGTGGTTGTTGTATCTCCATTGAGGGTATAGTCAGTAATATGGACTTTTACATGATAGGTAAAACCATCAAAGGGAGCCCAAGGTGCAGATACATTAAAGCCATAGTTACCCAAAGAGTTGGTATACACACTTCCGGATTCTCCGGTTTCAACAACCGTGTATGTCACCGTAGCTCCAGCGCATGAAGAATCCAGCAATTGAATTGCAGTACCAACATACCAGGCACTACCCGAAATATGAGTCCAACCATTTTGATACACGACCGAAGGAGTCGGATGAGCCGTAATTTTGATATATCCCGGTAAATTAAATACGCCATTGGTAAATGGTCGAATAGCCTGATTATCAAGCTCATTTGGCTCAAGAAGTATGTTGTCGTAATCAATGAACACTTGCATTGGACACCAGGCAGCAACATTGGGAGTTTGAATATTCCAGCTTACTGTAGTTGAACTGAATGCTCCTAAATGAGGTACTATGATATCCCCGTAAGATTCATTGTTATCAAATTGATTTTTTAGATGTACCCTAAAATTATCTGCCGAATTACCCGAATAATTATGAATAACCGCACTTACCGTTATAAAATCTCCTGGATTGGGATGATAATTGGAGAAAGTAATATCATTAGCAAAAATGCTAATATCAGCTAAGGTCAGTACTGCAGGTTCAACGAGCGGAGAAGTATGAATTGTACAACCAGCCGCATCATTTGCCGTGATAAGCGTTTTCCAGTTTGGAGATTCAGGCAAAGCAGAAGCAATAAAATAGTAGTCTTTACCATCCGTAACATTTACGTCGTTTGGATCTACCTCCTGCATAATATACATTTTGTCGTTGGCATTGTTATATACCCCATTCCCCTCGAAATCGAGTTGAAGTCTTGGGTAAGTGATGGATGGCAATACACCATCGGCGTTGGTATAACGTATTTCGAAACGGTAATTATCGGCAGGTGTTCCTGAACTAGGGCTTACTGCATGATTTGCATAACCCGGATTACCGGAAAAAGTTAAAGTGGGTGATTGATGTACCGGTTCAGTAATGGTTCTGCTGACGGTTGCCGTATTATTACAACTACCTTCGGCACGAACCAAATAAACGTCATTTAATGCAGGAACTAAGGTTTTGCTTGAACCCACGCCCAATGAAACTCCATTGACGCTGCCTTTGTACCAATGCCATTCAGCATTGCTACCTAAGAAACCTCCATTTACAGTAAAGGTTGCTTCCACACCGGAACAGCTTGAAACGCTTCCCAAAATACTGGTAGCCGCAAGCGAACCATTTAATATGTTTAAGGTAAATGAAGCGCAAGACGTTTGATTACAATCCCCAATGGCTTTCACATAATATGTTTTGGTTGAAGATGGACTTACTTTAATTTGAGTTCCATATCCAATGGGATTGCTGCTGCAATCTCCTTCGGACCAAACCCATTGTGCATTGGTTCCTAAGAATCCACCTACCACTTGGAGCAAAGTACTATCTCCTAAGCTATAGCATGCTGAAGCGGGGCCATTTATAGACGCTGCGGCCACAGAAGGAACACTTACTGAAACCTGAGCATGAACACAAGTTGAATTACCGCAAGCATTTTCTGCTCTTACATAATAGGTTGTATTAACCAGTGGACTCACATTAATGGTGGAGCCAAGAGCAACCGAAAAGTCGCCACAATTACCGGTATACCAATGCCAAGCTGCTCCCTGGCCCAAATTGCCTCCGGAAACGGTTAAATCGGTACCGGTACCGCTGCAAATGGTCTTGTTGCCACTAATGCTCACAGGATTTGTTGATGGCGTATGTAAAGTAAAGTCTTTAGATGAAATGCTCCCGATTCCGCAAGAATTGCTTCCCTTAACAGTAATGGTTCCGGATGCTGCATTGCTAAAATCAATATCAATGCTATTGGTAGTGCTGTTTCCTGTTGCACCCCCACTTATACTCCAAATATAGGATGTTGCATAGTTTATTGCAGAAATTTCATAATGACCCCCTGTTTGACTGGAACAAACCAAGCCTGATCCGCTTATTGCACCTGCACTTAATGGCAAGGCGTTAACCGTAATGGGCAAACTTGCTAATGCGCCATCTCCACAATCATTATGACCTTTAACGGTAATATTACCTGAAGTAGCTCCTTGTCCATAGGATACGGTAATATTATTGGTATTACTGCTTCCGGTGGCTCCTGAAGGCAAAGTCCAAATATAAGAGGTGGCATTTGAAATAGGTGAAACGGTATAAGTTACACCATTTTGCCCTTGACAAACACTTATCTCTCCAGATATTCCCCCTGCACTTGCCGGTAAGGGATTAACCTGTATGGCTGAGTTTGACTGAGCACCCAAACCACAATGGTTTTGACCATTTACAGAAACATTTCCTGAAAGGGCACTATTACCATAATCCACACTGATGCTATTACTAATGCTACTACCCGTTGTTCCTGAAGGTAAAGTCCAAACATAAGAGGTTGCATTTGTAATGGCAGAAACTGAATAACCTACGATACTTTGTCCCTGACAAACGGTTGTTAACCCTGAAATTACCCCAGCCGCATCCGGTTTTGGAAATACCGTCACCGAGATTGAATTACTGTTTAAATCAATAGGAAAGTTTGAAGATAAAACACAAAGCACAATATCTCCATCTGTTGGAATATATGAATACGTATTACTGTTGGTTCCAACAGAAGCCCCGTTGACTTTCCAATGATATACAGGATTGGTTATTCCATTAATAACGCTGGCTGTAAATGTCATGGCACTATCTTGGCAAATACTGTATGAATTGGTTGCAATAGAAATGGCACTTTGAGACAGAGAATTAACTGTAACAGAAATAGAGGAGGATAAACCGTCACCAAATTGATTATGCCCCTTAACACTAAGTGTTCCTGAGTTTGCAAATAAAGGATAATTTACCCAAATCCAATTTGAATCACTGGTACCAATGGCTCCATTGGGCAAACTCCAAATATACGAGGTAGCATTAAAAATAGGTGCCACGGTATATAAAACACTATCGGTATATTCATTCACTTGCGTAAGGCCGGAAATTGGACCTGCCGGACCGGGAATCTGTTGTACCTGAATGGTATCGTTGGTGGGTGAACTCCAAATGTTTTTTAAGTCCTTAAATTGAAAATGAAGTGTATATTGCCCATTCAGTAAATTACTAATGTTGATTTGAGGTATGAAAACCGAATCGGGATGAGCAGGCAAAT
>CAZJBB010000158.1:0-7847 GCA_964543995.1 uncultured Bacteroidales bacterium | reverse complement strand
AAAGACTTCTTATAGCAAGTGCTTACCCTTTCTGGCAAACTAACGAGTAATCAATTTAAATTTTCTTTCTTAGCGGTTCTCTCTTTAATGCAACTTTAAATGCATTTACTCAGGGGCAATAGAAATTAACCCTCCATCTCCAATATTTGAGCCATCAGTTTTCTTTTAGCCATAGCCAATTTGTAGCAAATGCTACCAGATACTTTGACGTAGCGGATGCTACGCCAAGCTGGGGCGGAATATTTTGAACTGGAATTTTAATTGTTTAAACGGAAAAGAATTACCTGTATTTGATTGTAGCAAATGCTACCAAATGCTTTGACGTAGCGGATGCTACGCCAAGCTGGGCCGTTTGAAATGGGCGGAATATCTTGAATCGGAATCAAATTGTTTAAACGGAAAAGAATTACCTGAAATTGATTGTAGCAAATGCTACCAAATGCTTTGACGTAGCGGATGCTGTGATAAGCTGGGTTTTATATTCCTTCTAAATATAGCGTGTCAGGACAAAGATCTAATCCATTTGCCCACTGAATGCTTCCTAAAAAGGGTTTAACGGAATTAAACAAACTTTCATCCATTAATTCTTTAAAAAGCCCGATGCCTAAATAGGGTTTTACATCAAAAGTTTTTATTTCTCCATTGTTAAAAGTAATCGACAAAGAAAAATTCTTTACTGCTTTTACATCTATAACTCTTGGAGTCATCCAATAAATGGGATATCCAAAGGAATCATATCAAGATGATACCCTACCGTGGTGAAAAGAATGGTTTTTATATAATCGATGGACAAGACTTTGGACAATCCCTTTTTTATGTCGTTCAATACGGAATCGGATACTTTGCCGATTTTCTTTAGGAATCTATCATCCGAAATACTTCGAATTTGGACACAATCCGCTGAAGAATCGCGAGATAAACCATTGTGTAAATTCGCCTTTATGTTTACCATCCAGGGCACAATTTTATGCTTTTCTTTCCAGTCGGTAATGGGTATGGCTATTTTTAATGGCAATTCACCAATAGCATCCTCATTCACTACCACCGCTTTTTTTGTAAGTTGAATCTCTTTTGTTTCTTCAGATCCAATATTTACCAGCCAAATTTCACCTTGTTTCATATATGTTTTCAAATTCCTGTTGAGTAAATAAAATAAAGGCTTCATCGTATAAATACTCCGTTTTCATCTCATTAACTGCCAATTGCATTTGCTTTTTATCTCCCATTTCTCGAATGGATGCAATGGTCTTTTCCACAATCAGCAAACGTTCCTGTATGGGCAGTTTTTGGATTTCGAGAATGATTTCCGTGGTATTCATGTTCTTTTACTAGGTAAAAATACAAAAAATAATCTTTCCAAAATCATGATTGCACCGACTTATTGAAATGTTATCAAACGCTAAAGATTCCATTAAGCTTCTCTTCGAATCACCATGGCTGAAGTTACCCCGCCACCTCCGCAAATGGAAGCCACACAATACGTTTTCCCCATTCTTTTAAGCGCATGGTAACCGCTAACTAAAATTCTCGCACCGCTGATGCCGGTAGGATGCCCTAAGGCAATGGCGCCCCCATGCACATTTAATTTCTCCATAGGAATATTCAAGGCTTTTTGATTGGACAATACCTGAACCGCAAATGCTTCGTTGATTTCCACAATGTCCATTTCCTCTAAGCTGAGTTTTGCTTTCCTCAGGGCTTCAGGAATGACAAAGGAAGGACCTTCGCCCATGGTGGAAGGATTTACAGCCATCTGAGCATAAGAAACAATTGAAAATAAAGGGGTTAAACCTAATTCAGCGGCTTTACGGCGGCTCATGACTACTAAAGCCGTGGCTCCATCACTCAACCCACAGGAATTTCCGGCAGTAACGCTTCCCTCTTTTCTGAATGCCGGACGAATATTGGCTAAATCATTCATGCTTAAGGGTGTCCGAATGGTTTCATCCTGATCAAATAATACCGGTGGCTTATTTTTCCCGGATGGAATCTCCACCGAGACAATTTCTTCTTTAAACCACCCGTTTTTTTGTGCTTCGGCTGCTTTCGAATGACTTAGAACCGCAAATTGATCTTGTTCTTCCTTCGAAATTTGGTATTTATCGAATAAATTCTCAGCCGTTTCGCCCATGCCTTGTCCAATTAAAGGATCGATGCTGTCGCTCCAACCATCTTCCAAAACCTTATTCCCCATTTTAAAACCATTCCAACGGGCATTTTTTAATAAATAAGGAATGGAGCTCATGCTGTCGAATCCTCCGGCAAGCACAATATCGGCTTCTCCCAAACGAATGGCTTGAGAAGCCAGCGCCACGGATCGCATTCCGGAGGGGCAAGCCATGTTTAAGGTGATGGCCGGTACTTCATTTGCAATACCGCCTCTCACTGCAGCCGTTCTTGCAGGGTTGGGGCCGTTTCCTGCCTGACGACAACTTCCTAAAATTACATCGTCAACGTCAGCGCCGGATATTTTGGCCCTTTTTAAAGCTTCTTTAATGACCACCGCTCCCAAATCATACGAAGGAATATCCCTTAAACTTCCACCAAACTTTCCCATGGCGGTTCTACAAGCTGATACAATTACAACATCTTCTAAATTCATGCTTTGATTGTTTATCGGTAAATTTTAAATTTGATATACAGAGGGAAGGAATTTTAAATCACTCCTTATATATATTGTCCCCCGTCAACTTTGATCACCTCACCGGTAATATGACGGGCCAAATCAGAAGCCAGAAAAGCAACCAAGTTGGCGATATCTTCGGGCTGTCCAAATCTTCCCAGTACGATTTCAGCAGTGGCATTTTCTCTGACACTGGCATCGGCATTTTTCATCATTTCTGTTTCTATAAGTCCAGGTGCAACGGCATTCACATTCACATTGTATTTCCCTAATTCCTTGGCAACCGTTTTTGTTAAACCCACAATACCTGCTTTTGCTGCTGAATAATTCGATTGTCCAAACTTGCCTCTTAAGCCATTAATAGAAGTAATGTTAATGATTTTTCCGGATTGTTGCTCTCTGAATAGTGGAGAAACGGCTCGAATATAATTGAAATAGCCCTTTAAATTCACACTGATTACGTTATCCCATTGATCTTCTGTCATTTTCCAGATAACTCCATCCTGATTGATTCCGGCATTGTTTACCAAGATATCAATTTTCCCGAAGGTATTAAGGATGGACTGCACCGCAGCGGCTGCTTCCGAAAAGTTCGAAATGTCGGCCAACATTACACAGGCATTTCTTCCCATGCTTTTAATTTTTTCAGAAACTTCAGTGGCTTCTTTTTCTTTACGGTCGATGATGGCAATATTTGCACCATGACTTGCCAAGCTTAAGGCAATTGCTGCCCCAATACCTTGACCTCCTCCGGTCACCAAGGCTGTTTTCCCGTGTAGATTCATGTTAAATATTTGTGTTATGATATTAACTTCAGTTCCTCAAGGCTTTTTTTAATGAACACCCCAATCATTTCTTTTCTGTATTTTCTGGATAGGGCATCATTGTCCACAGCTCTTGCCTTCTTGCTCATTTGAAGTACCCAATCGTTTACATTGTCATGGATATTTCCTTCCCAAACGATGGGTTTTGGATCAACCCCACCCAACACCATTTTCAAATTGCCCTTTTCCGATACACTGACCGCGGTCATTAATGAACCGAATTCCAAGGTGTCTCGTTCTCTGAGCTTTTTATAAATGGTTTTATGTTTTTCTTTATTCGATACAATAATGGATTTAATGAGAGCCGTTTTACTGAGGTTTCGGGGATGTATTCCATCGCCGGTATACATGCTTTCTAAAGGAAGAGTTGAGGTGCCTGATTCATCCACAATTTCAATTGAGGCATTCAAACTGATCAAAATAATAGCCGTATCTGAAACAAATTTCGACAGGCAATTGTTTTTCCCTCCGGTAGCCAAGCAAGTATCCCCATTGTTTTTCAGACAGTATCCGGCGGCTTTTCTCCACCATTCACTTTGGTTATAAAAGGTACATCGGTTTTCGCATAATAAATTTCCTCCCAGGGTAGCCGATTTGCGAATCACAGGAGAAGCAACCAATTGTGCCGCTTCAATGAGTTCAGGGTAAGTTGTTGCAATAGAAGGGATATGTTGTAATTCAGCTAATTTTACCAAAGAGCCGATTTTTAATTGGCTTTCGTTTTGCTCAACTTTTGTAAGTTCTTGAATTTCTGAAATGTCAATGAGGCATTTGGCAGTTTCATTTCCATGAAATTTATTGACGAGTACATCAGTGCCACCGGCCAAATATGAAAAACTTTCCAAATGGGCATGAGCTGCTTGTAAAGCTTGTTCTATCGAAGTAACCCGAATGTATAAAGATTCTGAATTCATGATTTTACTGCTCTTGTTTTTGAATTGATAAAGTTTCGAGTTGATTTAAAATATCTTCGGCACTGATGGGTAATTTGGTAATACGCACTCCAATGGCATTGTATACCGCATTTGCTATAGCCGGAATTACAGGATGAATGGCCCCTTCGCCGGTTTCTTTTGCTCCAAAGGGTCCTTCCGGATCAATGGTTTCTATAATGTTTGCAAAAATGTCAGGGGTGTCAAGTGTGGTTGGGATTTTATAATCTAGAAAGTTATTATTCAATAAGAGTCCTTTATAATATTTCATTTGCTCGCTGATGGTTTGTCCAACCCCCATGTGCCAGGATCCTTCGAGTTGACCTTCCACGGCCAAGGGGTTCAAAGCTTTGCCACAATCGTGTGCTCCCCAAACATTCAATACTTTCACCTTACCGGTTTCGGTATTTACTTTCACTTCTGCAATACAAGCACCAAAAGAATAGGAGGGACTTAATCCCGCTCCGGCTCCTTTGAAATCGCCACCTAGTTTTGGAGATATATACTTCCCGCTCACCGAAACAGCACCTCTTTTTGCGGTAAGTATTTCAACTGCCTCTAACCAACTCAAATCAAGCTCTTTTGAATTGCTAAAGACACGGTTTCCACTGAAATTCAATTCTTCTACTGAAATCCCCTTTGAATTAGAAACCGCAGATGCGATTTCTTTTTTCATGTTTTCGGCAGCCTCTTTTGCCGCATTTCCTGCCATAAAAGTCACTCGACTCGAATAGCTGCCAAAGTCGACAGGAGTGAGCAGGGTATCGGCAGCCAACACAAAGACATGTTCCAGGTCAATTCCCAGCACTTCGGCTACTATGATTGCAAGCATGGTATCACTTCCTTGACCTATGTCGCTGGCTCCCGAAGTAATTAAAACCCTTCCGTCGAAATCCAGTTTTAAATGAACAACGGATTGTGGCAATTCGTTCCAAATGATGGGTAAAGCACTGCCACTAATAAAGAAGCCGCAAGCAACACCCAATCCATGTCCCTTTTCTAGGGTTCCAATACGCTGCTTCCAAGCCGATTGTTCCATGACTTTTTGTAAAGCTTCACGACTTCCATTGGAAGTAATTCGATATTGTCCAACGGTTTTTGTGTTTGAATCTAAGAAATTCATTAAGCGAATTTCACAGGGATCAATACTTAACTTATTAGCCAGATCATCAATCAATGATTCTGTTGCAAATCGGGAATTCACAGCGCCATGTCCCCGCATGGCGCCACATTGAGGTTTATTGGTGTAAACCCTATACGTTCTAAATCCGAAATTATCTAATTTATAAGGGGCTTGCAGTAATACTCCATTATAATAAGAAGTCACTACCCCAAAACTTCCATAAGCGCCTCCATCAATTGCCACATCGGCATCCAAAACTTGAAATTCGCCTGTGTTGGAAATTCCCATTTCAACGGTCATGATAGAAGGATGTCTTCCATGATTGGTTAAAAACACTTCCTCTCGAGAAAGTCGAACCCTAACCGGTCTTCCGGTTTTTCTGGCCAAATGAGAAACAATGATTTCGTGTGGAAAAGGGTCACTTTTGCCACCAAAACCACCTCCCAAATAGGGTTTGATAACCCTAACTCTGTTTAAGGGTACTTCCATCACTTTGGCAAGAGCCCTATGTAAATAATGGGGTACCTGAGTAGCGGTAGTTATGGTCAAGCCATTCTCATCCCAAAAAGCGGTAGCTGCATGAGGTTCGGTAAATCCATGGTTTATTCCCATAAATTCAAACGACATTTTACTGGTGATGTCAGCATTTTTCAGTCCTTCCTTTTGATCCCCAAATCTAAGTTCCGCTTTTTTATGTATATTGTTATTGAATTTCCCGCTTAAATGAATTTTCTCATTATCACCAATATCGTTAATAGAATCTTCAATATTCAGGAACTCACGGATGATTTCATATTCCACTTTGATTTTGTTGCATGCTTCTTTGGCAATTTCTTCAGTATCAGCAGCAACGGCAGCAACAATTTCGCCGGCATAACGCACTTTATCAACAGCCATGGCGGTTTCGTCCTGCGAAATGGGAAGCACTCCGAAAGGAATGGGCAATTCTTTTCCAACGGCCATATAATGAACGCCTTCCAAGGCTCTTGCTGCCGAAGTATCTATGCTCAGAATACGGGCATGAGGATGAATACTTCTTAGGAATTTACAATAGAGTGTATTTCTACTTGACAAATCATCTGCATATTCGGCTGCACCCCTCACTTTTTTCTCCGCTTCGATGTAGGGACGTCCAACTCCAACAATGGATGTCGAGGAGACTTCTTTTGTTTTTTGTTGATGATTGTTTTTTTGGTCCATGGCATATTCAAACACGGCTTCAATTACTTTTTTATAGCCGGTGCATCTGCATAAGTTACCTGAAAGACCTTCTTTAATTTGATTTGTTAATACTTCTTTCCCGTCTTCAAGATTTAAGGTGGGCGCTAAGCTCAGTGCTGTCAACACCATACCGGGGGTACAAAAGCCGCATTGAATTGCCCCTTTTTCAACAAACTTTTCTTGTAGTGCGTGAAGTTTTCCGTCTTTGGCTAAGGCTTCTATGGTAATAATTTCAGCATTTTCATATCGTAAAGCAGGAGCAATACAACTTAATACCGCTTCGTTATTAACCAATACGGTGCATGCTCCACAACTGCCTTGTTCACAGCCGATTTTTGTGCCGGTTAAACCCACTTTTTCCCTGATTACGGTTGACAATAAGTCATGCTCATTCACCAAAAGATGAAACTGCTTGCCGTTAACTTTAATGTTGAGTTGCTTCATCAGTATAAAAATAAAAAAGTGAAAGGTTTAGGAAAATGCATTTTCCCCTGTGATATCAATTCCGGTGATTAAAAGGTGTACATCATGGGTGCCTTCGTAAGTGATAACAGACTCTAAATTCATCATGTGGCGCATCATGGGGAAGTCGCCGGTAATTCCCATGGCTCCAAGTATCTGGCGAGATTCACGGGCTGTATCCAAAGCCATTTTAACATTATTTCGTTTGGCCATTGAAATTTGGGCTGGGGTGGCTCTATTTTCGTTTCGCAGCGTACCTACTCGCCAAGCTAAAAACTGGGCTTTGGTAATTTCAGTCAATATTTCTGCCAATTTCTTTTGGGTTAACTGAAATGCAGCAATGGGTTTTTTAAATTGAATTCTTTCTTTTGAATAGCGTAAAGCAGCATCATAACAATCCATAGCAGCACCTATCACTCCCCAGGCGATCCCAAAACGCGCTGAATTTAAACACATCATGGGGCCTTTTAATCCTTGAACGTTCGGTAATAGGTTTTCTTTGGGAACCATTACATCATCAAATACCATTTCACCGGTATAGGAAGCGCGCAGTGACCATTTTTTTGTAGTTTCCGGAGTGGTGAATCCTTTCATCCCACGTTCAATAATAACTCCTCTAACAATACCTTCATCATCTTTTGCCCAGACCACGCCCACATCGG
>CAZJBB010000157.1:0-7901 GCA_964543995.1 uncultured Bacteroidales bacterium | reverse complement strand
TGAGGGAAATATAGCCTTGAACATCTACTCCTGCCGGGCAAGTTTGTTTGCAAGGCCCTACACAGTCGGCATAATGATTGCTTAATAATAAATCCAAAGCGGTTTTACGGGCATTATACACTTTTGTATTGTGGGTTTCTATCTTCATCCCTTCGGCAATTTTAGTGGAACAAGCCGGCTGTAGGGCCTTCATCCCTTCGATTTCTACCACACAAATAAAGCAGGATGAATAGGGTTCCAAACGATCATCATTACATAATGTTGGAATTTGATATCCATTTCTTTTCGCAAGAGAGAGAATGGTTTCCCCTTTGTTGCCTTTTACTATTTTCCCATTTAATATGACATTTATTTCGTTCATACTTCTTATATTATCTTTTAATAATGATTATTAACTAACGATGATTGCAGCAAATTTACACTTGGCATAACAGCTGCCACATTTTGTGCAAAGGGATTGATCAATTAAGTGAGGCAATTTTCTCTCCCCTGAAATGGCGTTCACGGCACAAACTTTTTTACATAGCATACAACCGGTACATTTGTCTTCGATAATTTCAAATTTCAACAAAGGTTTACAGTTCTTTGCAGGACATTTTTTAACACGAATGTGGGCTTCATATTCATCTCTAAAATATTTGATGGTAGTAAGCACAGGATTCGGAGCGGTTTGTCCCAAACCACAAAGCGAACTGTTTTTTATCTGATTAGAAAGTTCAATGAGGGTATCGATGTCTGATTCTTTTCCTTTGCCTTCAGTAATGTTTGTAAGAATTTCCAACATTCTCTGGGTTCCTATACGGCAGAAAGTACATTTACCGCAAGATTCTTTTTTTGTAAAATCAAGAAAGAATCTAGCCATATCTACCATACAAGTGGTTTCGTCCATAACCACCATTCCTCCTGACCCCATAATGGCTCCGGTAGCATTTACTGAATCATAATCAACTACGGTATCCGACAGATATTCCGGTATGCATCCTCCGGAAGGGCCGCCTAATTGAACGGCTTTAAATTTTTTATCGTCAATAATTCCACCCCCCAATTTAAATACAACATCTTTAATGGTAATTCCCATGGGGACTTCGACCAGCCCCCCGTTTTTAATTTTTCCGGTTAAAGCAAACACTTTTGTGCCTTTGCTTTTTAAGGTACCATATTGAGCATAAGCTGCCGGTCCGTTGGTAATGATCCAAGGAATATTGGCAAAGGTTTCTACATTATTAATATTGGTGGGATGTTTCCATAATCCCGATTCGGCAGGAAAAGGAGGACGTTTGCGAGGCATGCCTCTTTCGCCTTCAATGGAGGCCATTAATGCCGTTTCTTCACCACAAACAAAGGCGCCTGCACCTTCTTTAATGTGAATATCAAAATTAAAACCTTCTATGCCTAGGATGTTATGTCCCAGATACCCTTTTTCTCTTGCTTGGTCAATAGCAATATTGAGTCGTTTAATAGCCAATGGATATTCTGCCCTGCAATAAATCCAACCCTCTGAGGCTTGAATAGCATAAGCACCAATCGCCATTCCTTCAATAACTGAATGTGGGTCTCCTTCTAATACGGAGCGATCCATAAATGCACCGGGATCGCCTTCATCGGCATTGCAAATTACGTATTTGGTAGCCGCTTTATTGGTAAAAGCAAATTTCCACTTCAAACCGGTAGGGAAACCTCCGCCCCCACGGCCTCTAATACCGGAATCAAGTACATTTTGAATAATGGCTTCAGAAGTAATCCTATTGGAAGCTATTTTTTTCAAGGCTTGATAACCCGTTTTTGCTTCATATTCTTCAATGGATTCAGGGTTGATGTAACCGCAGTTCCTCAAAGCAATTTTAATCTGACCTTCAAAAAAATTCTTATCTTTGGTATCAAAGACATCGGTCTTAACCACATATTCCCTGATGGGCGTATGCTGAAGAATATGTTTCTCTAATATTTCTGCTGCTTTAGCATCATTAATTTCACCATAGAGGTATGAACCGCTTTCGTCAATCACCTCCACTAAGGGTTCGCGAAAACACATCCCAATACAACTGGTTTTTTTGAGTTCAAAATCGAGATGTTGTTCTTTTTGTATCTTCTCGATTGCATTATATACTTTTCCGGCTCCGGCTGCCAATCCGCAACTCCCTAGCCCAACAATAACTTGTGTCTTTGCCATGTTCCTTACCTATTTTTCGTTTATTAATTCATGTTCACAGCGGTTTCCGGTTTCTTTTTCTCGAATATCCCGGATGACCTCTTTTGCCTGCTTCCCTGTTAATTTTGCAAAAGTATCGTCTCCTATCATCATTACCGGGGCCAAAGAGCAACAGCCCAAACAAGCCACCGATTCAAGGGTAAATACTTTATCCGGTGTGGTTTCCCCATCCTTAACACCCAACTCTTCTTCAAGTGCTTCGGTAATGGCTGTGGCATTTTGAACGTGACAAGCGGTGCCATGACAAACTTTAACGATGTGTTTACCTACCGGTTTCAACCTAAATTGGGCGTAGAAACTGGCTACACCATACATATCACTTAACTTTAAACCGGTGTTTTTTGCTACCCACTCCATAGCTGTAATGGGAATGTAACCGTAGGCTTCCTGTATTCCTTGTAACAAGGGAATGGTATTGCCTCTTTTATTTTTGTATTTTTGAACCAGGGGCTCCAACAAGCTCATATCAGCTTCTTCGGCCGGATTTACATTGGGTTTGGTTTGAACTCTTTGAATTCTCATAATGGGTATAAAAATTTTTGGTAAAATTATTCAAATAAAATAACTGCTATTCTTTTTTTTCCATCCATTTTAATTTTTAATGGATTTTTGAAGCGATAATGCTTCACATATTTTGATTCTTTGATGATGGATTGCTTTTTTATAATGTCCCATTGTATAAAGCTATTGGAAATTTCACTTTGCACCGATAAATATCCAACATTCATGGAGGTCACATTATGAAAGAAGTGGGAACCTGAAGAAGCATCTAATGGAAAATCTTCTAAACTGGTTTCAACAATCACTTTGGCAAATGAAATTTGAGGCCAATTCACCGGGATTCCTATCCATCTATCTCTGGTACCCCACCTTCCGGGGCCTATGAGCACATATTTTTTATCCTCCGCTGCCAATTCTTTATTAAATCTTTCTACTTCCAAGGCTATTTCTTCTGTTTTTGTTTTATCAAAGCTGTCTTTATCCACAACAATGACATCAAAAATATCATTTATGGGGCCATTGCCCATGCATTTTTCTGAAAACAACAGGGTATTTGACTTTTCAATTTCCTCCAAATTAACATCATAATCCATGGCATTGCCAATTAAGGGTTTAATTTGTAAGAGATAGAAGGAAGACTTGAAATTCACATCTTTATTTAAGTCCACTGCAAATTCTATTTCAACCGGAGATCCCATAGATTCTTTAACAATATCCAATACAGTTGAAATGGTTTGAGCTAAAGGAATATAATCATACTTTAAAATATTGGCAAAATTCACAATTCGTGGACCGGGATGGGTAATGCCAGGAACTATTCGACTATTCTCTAAATCGAAAACGGATGCTAAGTGTTTTAAAGTTCCATGTCTTTCAGCATCGGAAATTTCCAACTTAACCAGACCTGCTGTTTCTCCATCCAACAAATTGATTTTATTCTTTTTTAAATCAACCGCATAAAATTCAACCTGTGAGTTTTTATACTGGTCTTTTGGCGAATTGATTTCCACATTCGGGTAAACGGGTGAAAACCGGTGAGCTTTTTCTCCATCAACCACATATTTCCCAAGTCCAAGAGCACAAACGGAAAAGCCTTCTTCCGGTTTCATGTGAGAATAAGGATAATAATTATACGATTGAGCCACACCACTAATATGTGGATAAAAACATCCTCATATTGATTTCCAACCACTTCCTGGAGAATTATGGCCATTTTCTCTTCTTCGATTTTATAATGAATGGCTTCAATATAACCTTTTGCAATTTTAGAATATACTGAAGCATATACCAATTTTATGGCGTTCATAATTTGCTCTAATCTGTCGGATATGTCAGGACTGGAATTAGGTAATAAATAGGTTTCAAAAATCCCTGCAAAAGGTTGACTTAATGAATCCTCAAATAAACCAGATGATCGAACGGCAATAGGTTTATCAATTATTTTCACAATTCGCTTCAGCTTTTTGATTAAACTGTCGGTGAGCTTCGCTTTTAAAAAAGCTGCTTTGACCACCTCAAAATCTTCTTCTGCATAAGCTATTTCGGATAATTTATTGCGTTCAAAGAAATATTCAAATTCATCCGTTCCAATAATCATCGTTTTTGGAGCACGAATGTTGATATTAGGCACCAGCTGAGTGAAATCGAAATTATAAATGAGGGTGTTAATAAAGGCTAATCCACGGCCTTTGCCGCCAAATGAGCCGGTGGTTAAACTTACTATATTCGTTTCATCATGAATTGCTGATTCTTCATAATCAACCACCATCCCTTTGTCTTGCTCATTTCTATTTTGATGAATGATATTAATTAAATACTCCCTTAATTTTCCGGCATTATCGAAATCGGAAATTTTTATAGGGTTAATCATTCGTGCAATCTTAATTTCCCCTCTGGCCATTAGCCATAAAGAGAAATGATCTCTTTTTCCATGATATAATAAGGACTCATCCGGTATTGACCGAAGCAAAGTTTCGAATTCTTTTAATGAACGCGCCACGGCAATTTCTCTGCCATCAGAATCTCTATAAATAAAATTCCCAAAGCCAAGGTAATGGGTGATAAAACTTTTAAAATCCTGAAGCAAACTCTCTGAATTTTTGTTGATGAAGGTGGCTTTAAGTTGGTATGCAACCGACGCATTTTCAGCATCTGAAGATTGAATAATGATGGGCAAATCTTTCATTTGCTCTTTAATTTTACTCACCAAAGCCAAGCCTGCTTGGGAATCCATTTTCCCATTACGACTGAATGTAACATCCGAAACCAAGCAAAGAAGATAATCCTTATATTTCTCGAAAATTTCAATGGCTTCTTCATAGGTCGATGCAATCACAATTTTAGGCCGAGCTTTCATTCGCAGAATCTTAAACAAATCATCGGTACTAACGTCATCAATGATACGTTTGGTTTGTTCCATTAATATGCTGTATAACATAGGAAGGTACCTCGAATAAAATATAGGCGAGTCTTCCACCAACAACAAAACCCTGACTAAACCCACTTGGGTGTCGTTATCAATATTCACTTTGTCTTCAATAAGCTTTATCATGGCAAAGAAGATCTTTGAATCTCCATTCCAAAGAAAAACTTTATCAACAGAAGATAAATTTGTATTATTATTCTCTAAATGAGCAAGTTCAGCATTATTATTTACCAATAAAAACAAAGGAATATAAGGGAATTCTTGTTTTATCACCCTGCTCATGTGGATTGGGGTGATTTTGTCAACGCCCATCATCAAAATAACCAAGTCGAAATGCTTATTGTGTAATTCTTCGTTTGCTTCTTCAAAGGATGAAACTCCGGTAATTCTTGGCAATGAGGTTAAGTTAAGCTGAGCATATTCCCCTAATAAATGTTCCGCAAAACGACCTTCCTTTTCAATACTATATGCATCATACAAATTGGCGATCAATAAAATCTCCTTAACCTTAAAAGGCTGAAGATCATGGTATATATCTCTATTAAAATTCTGTTTATTTAAAAAACGCTGCAATAACTGACGATTAGGAATTCCTCCTTTAGAAGGTTTAGGAATTGCTTTTCTACCGGTTGAATAGTTAACATTCAATAATTCCTTTGCTTTAATACTATTGATATACCCTGTAATTAAACTTGCCAAATTGTTTAACAAATGCCTTTCTTCTTTTAAAAATGGGCCTTCATCAATATCGGGGAAACGCTTAGTGTAAAAAACCTCAATTTTACCGTATTGATGATCTAAACTTTCAAATTCCTGAATTTGCGACCAAGGAGTTTCTAAAAAGTATGGAGTGGTAAATTCTTGGTTATCAAAAGTGATACGTGCAATGGTATTTTCAGGATACTGCCATGCTTTTGGTAAAATTAAGCATAGTTTCTGAAGTGTTTCATTGATGGGTTTTCCTTCTTTTAATATCCCTGTGGTTTGGTTTAAACATGATAACTCCTTCAACCTCTCCTTATTATCATGAAGAAGTTTTTTTAATAAAAGCTCGTCTTTTATTAATTTTTCATGACTATTGAACATATTTTCATCTCTTTCAGTCATAATCAGTAATTTAAAAGTAGTGTGTTCGAGAGTTAAACAATGCATTCATTGTTTTAAGGCTTTAAAAGTATTATTTTTTTATTTGGTAAATTCTTTGTATAAAAATTTAAGCAATGCACTTATTAATACTTTACAATATAAGTGTTTTACTTATGTTATAATAATTATAACACCTATATCATTTCAATTGAATATCAGCATTTTACTGTAAATTGAATTTTTGGTCGATTTTCATAAAAAAAAGAGATTTTTTTTCTTTTCTCATATTTTTTTTTATTTAATATTGCTTCATGATTTAAACTAATTCATTTATTAATTCAAAAAACTAAAGTCTTATGCAGAGCTTAGAACAATTCATGGCAAAAGTTATTGCCAAAAACCCAAGCGAAGTGGAATTCCACCAAGCTGTTAGAGAAGTTGTTGAATCATTAATCCCATTTGTCGATGAAAACCCAAAATACAATGGTATTCTCGAAAGAATGGTAGAACCTGAAAGAGTTATTATGTTTAGAGTTCCTTGGTTGGACGACAAAGGAAACCATCAAGTAAACAGAGGTTTCAGAATCGAAATGAACAGTGCCATTGGACCCTACAAAGGCGGCTTACGTTTCCATCCAACCGTAAACCTCGGAATATTAAAGTTTTTAGCATTTGAACAAGTGTTAAAAAACAGTTTAACTACGCTACCTATGGGTGGTGGTAAAGGTGGATCTGATTTTGATCCAAAAGGTAAATCAGACAATGAAGTAATGAAATTTACTCAAAGTTTCATGCTGGAGTTACAAAGACATATAGGTCCCGATACTGACGTTCCTGCAGGTGACATTGGTGTTGGTGGACGTGAAATTGGTTTTATGTTTGGCCAATACAAAAGAATTCGTAATGAGTTTACCGGCGTTTTAACCGGTAAAGGTTTAGAATGGGGAGGCAGTCTCATTCGTCCGGAAGCAACTGGCTATGGTCAAGTGTATTTCGCAAAAGAAATGCTTGCCACCAAAGGTGATAGCTTTAAAGGAAAAATCGTTGTAGTTTCAGGTTCCGGTAATGTGGCTCAATATGCCACTGAAAAAGCCACTGAATTGGGTGGAAAAGTGGTTACTATGTCTGATTCAAACGGTTACATTTATGATCCAGCCGGCATTGATGCTGAAAAATTAGCTTGGGTTATGGATCTTAAAAATGTTCGTCGTGGAAGAATCGAAGAATATGCTAAGAAATTTAACTGCGAATACGTTGCAGGTAAAACTCCTTGGGGTGTTAAATGCGATATCGCTTTGCCAAGTGCAACTCAAAATGAACTGAATGGCGACGATGCTAAAACATTAATTGCTAACGGTTGTATGTGCGTTTCTGAAGGTGCTAATATGCCATCAACTCCTGAAGCTGCTGAATATTTTGTTGAAAAGAAAATATTGTACGGCCCGGGAAAAGCTGCAAATGCAGGTGGTGTTGCTACTTCAGGCTTGGAAATGTCACAAAACTCCATGCGTTTAAGCTGGACTAGAGAAAAAGTTGACGAAGAATTACATAACATTATGGTGAACATTCACAAAACATGTGTTAAATACGGAAAAGAAGCTGATGGTACCATTAACTATGTTAAAGGTGCAAACATTGGTGGATTTGTAAAAGTTGCTGAAGCTATGTTAGCTCAAGGAC
>CAZJBB010000156.1:0-7941 GCA_964543995.1 uncultured Bacteroidales bacterium | reverse complement strand
GAGACCTTCACGGCTCTGAACACTCTTTCCCTACACGACGCTCTTCCGATCTCATTAGTGATTGGGATCCATTTAATGCCGTGATTCTTTCTGAAGTTAGCGGTAAAGTTCATTTTGAAGACATTGTAGAAAATATTACTTTCCGTATAGAATCGGATGAACAAACCGGTTACCATGACAAGGTAATTATCGAAAGTCGTCAAAAATCTAAAAACCCTGCTATTCATATCTTGTCGTCTGACAATGAAGTGATGAAAAATTACGATATCCCTGTTGGTTCTCATATAGTAATTGAAAACAACAAGAAAATTCAGGCGGGTGACATATTAGTGAAAATACCACGTACGTTTGGTAAGTCAGGTGATATCACCGGTGGTTTGCCTCGAGTTACTGAATTATTTGAAGCTCGTAATCCTTCCGATCCAGCTATTGTTTCTGAAATTGATGGTGTTGTAACCTTTAACAAGAAACTAAAAAGAGGAAACCGTGAAGTGGTGATTACTTCAAAAACCGGAGAAGAAAAACATTATCTGATTCCTACTTCAAAACAAATTTTAGCTCAGGAAAACGATTTTGTAAAAGCCGGTACGCCTCTATCAGAAGGTGCTATTACGCCATCAAATATATTAGCAATTAAAGGACCTATGAAGGTTCAGGAATATATTGTAAACGAAATACAGGAAGTATATCGTTTGCAGGGTGTGAAAATTAACGATAAGCATTTCGAAGTTATTGTTCGTCAGATGATGCGTAAGGTTGAAATTGAAGATCCGGGCGATACTAAATTCCTCGAAGGAGAATTGGTAAATAAATTGGCTTTCCAAGATGAAAATGATTGGATTTTTGGGAAAAAAGTCGTAATGAATGCCGGTGAATCTACCAATTTTAAACCCGGTCAAATCATCAGTGCTCGTCGTTTACGTGATGAGAATTCCATTTTGAAACGTAAGGATAAAAAACTGGTAGAATCTCGTGATGCTCAACCGGCTACTGCTTTACAGGTATTACAAGGGATTACCAGAGCTTCTTTACAAACGCGCAGCTGGTTATCAGCAGCCTCTTTCCAAGAAACCACTAAAGTATTAACGGAAGCCGCTATCAATGCAAAATCCGACTATTTATTGGGCTTGAAAGAGAATGTTATCACCGGACACTTGATTCCTGCAGGAACAGGTTTACGTGAATATGAAAACATCATTGTGGGTTCAAAAGAAGAATTTGAAATTTTATTAGCTTCTAAAGAAGCAGAATAACTATTACTATGCAAAACGATTTAGCAAACGAAAATCAAATCAACATTCAACTGAGTGAAGAAATTGCTGAAGGGATTTATTCAAATCTTGCCATCATCACACATTCACATTCAGAGTTTATTGTTGATTTTATTAAAATAATGCCGGGGACTCCCAAGGCAAATGTGAAATCAAGAATCATCTTAACTCCACAGCATGCAAAACGATTAAATAGAGCATTGCAGGAGAATATTGCTAAGTTTGAATCGGCACATGGTCAAATTAAAGAAACCGAAGGTTTTGAAGGAATACCCATGAACTTAGGACCTGCTGCTCAAGCTTAAACGCAATCTGAAAACTAATTTAAAACGCCTTTATCCTCGATTTAGGCGTTTTTTTTATAAATATTACGCTAAAAACATTATTTTTGAAAAATTCTATTCATAAAACATTTTATTCAAATGAGAACCATTGAAAATTATAGCTTTAAAGGGAAAAGGGTACTGATAAGAGTTGATTTTAACGTGCCGTTAAACCATAATCGTCAGGTTACTGATGCTACCCGAATCAGTGAATCGATGCCCACTATCAAAAAAATCTTAAATGATGGAGGATCCGTTGTTTTAATGACCCACCTAGGTCGTCCAAATGGCCATGAACCCGATTATTCCCTTACTCCAATTGTTCCTGTTTTGTCAGGTTTTTTGAATAGAAAAGTAATTTTCGACAGAGATTTGTTTGGCCCTAAAACGGTTGATGTTTGCTCAAAGTTAAAACCGGGAGAAGTGGTTCTATTAGAAAATTTACGCTTTTACCATGAAGAAGAAGCTGCTGATGAGGGATTTGCGAAACAACTTGCTTCCTTGGCTGATTACTATGTGAACGATGCTTTTGCTACCAGTCATAGAGAGCATGCCTCAACAGCAACCATTGCAAAATTTTTTCCAAAAAAGAAGTTTTTCGGATTGCTACTCGCAAACGAATTGCTGAACTTAGATAAAGTTATGAATCAGGCACAACCTCCATTTACTGCTATCGTGGGAGGAGCTAAGGTTTCAAGTAAAATTGCCATCATAAAAAATCTGATTAATCGGGTGGATAATATGATTATTGGAGGTGGAATGGCTTTTACCTTTATTAAAGCTTTAGGTGGAAAGGTTGGAGACTCTTTAATAGAGGATGATAAGATAGAAGTGGCAAAGAGTATTGTCCAAGAAATGATGTTGAAAGGAGTTAATTTATACTTACCCACGGATGCCATAATTGCAGATGGCTTTTCTAATGAAGCCAATGCGGTAGATTGTTCTTCCGATTCTATTCCTGATGGATGGATAGGATTGGATATTGGTAAAAAAAGCTGCCGTCGTTTTGCGGAAATTATTAGTCATTCACAAACCATTTTATGGAATGGCCCCATGGGAGTTTTTGAAATGGATAAATTTAAACAGGGGACCAAGTCAGTGGCTATTGCTGTTGCCGGTGCAACCATCAGTGGTTCATTTTCTCTAATTGGTGGTGGAGATTCTGTTGCAGCCATCAATCAGTATAACCTTGCGGATCAAATCAGCTATGTATCCACAGGTGGAGGCGCTATGCTTGAATATATTGAAGGTAAAGAATTACCGGGAGTTAAAGCGATTATGGGATAGACTCAAATTTTAAAATCGGTTAGCAAGCTCTGAACTTGCCGAACGAAACCCTTTTGACGATACAATTCTATACAATCTATCATGGAAAATCACAAACCCAAATCATTAATAGAATTAAAAGGTCTTAGAAAACCGGTAAGAGATGCCAATATCGAATCTCGGCAAAATCTTTCACGACTGGATAAATTGGCCTTATGGATTACAAAAAATGTGGGAACCATGGGATTCTTTTTTGTGATTTTTACATGGACAATTATTTGGTTGGGCTGGAATTCTTTAGCCCCCAAAGATTTGCGTTTCGATCCATTTCCCGCATTTGTTTTGTGGCTTTTCATTTCCAATATGATTCAAATATTCTTAATGCCATTGATTATGATTGGTCAAAATTTGCAAAGCAATCATGCTGAAATTAGAGCGGAAGCTGATTTTGAAGTCAATACCAAAGCCGAAATTGAGATTGAAACTATTCTCATGCATTTAGAGAATCAAAACAAAGTATTGTTGGAGATTATAAAGAAAATGGAAAAGCTTTAAAAGCATAATTTGAATTTTATATCAAAAGCATTAACGAACAGATAGTTAATGTTTTAAAATATTTAAGAATAGCCGAAAAATATGTTTTTTTAACACTTTTTGCCCCGGCTTCCCAGCAAGAATCTCTAATTTTGTACTCTAATACTGTTATTTAATTAACACAGAAAACAAAGCCTTTGAATTGACGTTAATTGTAAAAAAGACAAATCAAATATATGCACTTAATTGTTGTTGGAATTAATTTTAAAACTGCTGATGTTGAAGTTAGAGAGAAGCTTCATTTTTCGAATGATGTAATCGCAGACGCCTTAGCAAAATTAAACACCTTTTGTTCAGTTAAAGGGAGCGTAATCCTTTCCACTTGCAATAGGGTTGAAATATACGCATCCGTGGATGTTGTAAAAACCGGATTTGATGATGTAGTTCAATTTATCAGTGAATTTCATCATATTCCTCAAGAGCGCTTAATTCCATTTTTATATCAAAAAAATTGTCAAGCAGCGGTGGTGCATTTATTTAAAGTTGCCGCCAGCCTCGACTCTATGGTAATTGGTGAATACCAAATTCAAGGACAAGTGAGAGACGCCTATTACGAAGCTCAAGCATGTAGTGCTACCAACAGCATGCTGAACAAAGTGTTTCAGACAGCGATTCAAATCGGGAAAAAAGTTCGCTCGGAGACGAACATTGGCGCAGGGTCGGTGTCGGTTGCCACCTTAGCGGTTGATATGGTAAAAAAGGTTTTTGAAGACAAAACGAATGTAAATATACTCCTAATTGGTGCAGGAAAATTCTCTAACCTAACCGCAGCTAATTTCCAACAGGAATTTGCAGATTGTTCGATTTCAGTGACCAATCGTTCTGTAGAAAAAGCTACTGAAATGGCCCATCGCCTGAATGGGAAAGTAATAGAATATCATGAAAAAGTTGAAAAACTAGCTGATTATGATGTGATCCTGGCTTCTACCAGTGCGCCTAATTACATCATCACCAAAGAGGATCTTGTGAATGCCGGAATTAAGTTCGATGATACTAAGGTTTTCATTGACTTGTCTATACCCAGAAACATAGACCCGGAAATTAACAGTATTGAAAATTGCATGGTGTTTTCCATTGATGATATCAACAAACTCATTGATGCAAATCTGGAAAAAAGGTCGGGCGAAATTGAGAAAGCAGAAGAAATTATTAGTGAAATTTCCGAAGATTATTACCAATGGTATTCCAAGCAATTCATCATCCCAACCATGATGGAGATAAAAAAAGAGCTTAAAATTATCAAAAACAATGTGATGTCGTATGAAGAATCATTCATGAAATCTTTAGACGACAAGCAAAAGGAGGTTTTAAGCACCATGTTCGACAATTACACGGATAGAATCATTAAAGTGATTATGGTCAATTTCCGTAAATCGAATTCCAAAGAAGACCTCATTGCCATGACTAAAAATCTGAAGCATACCTTTACACTGGATGTGAGTGATAATCCTCATCAACATCCACATAACATTCCTCAAAATAACCCACATAACAATCCACACCATCCACATCATCCTCATGGTCAAAAATAAATACATTGTTGCCACCCGCCCAAGCTTATTGGCATTCACCCAAACCACCCAAACTGTAAATTTGCTGAGAGAGAAAAATCCGGGTTGTGAATTTGAAATTGTAAAATTCTCTACTCATGGAGATAATGTAACCGACAAACCCTTGACTTCTTTTGGAGGTACCGGTTTGTTTGTTAAAGAACTTGAAACTGCAATACTCGAAGGTAAAGCTGACTTCGCTATTCATAGTTTAAAAGATGTACCCAGTATTCAGCCGGACGAACTTACTTTGGCCAGTTTCCCGAAAAGAGAAGATGTGAGGGACGTGCTTCTCATTCACCAAGGAGGGAGTTTACAGGATTTAAAAGAGGATTGCATAATAGGAACAGGAAGTCCCAGACGCATGGTGCAGATTGCCGAGATGAAACCCAAAGCTCAGTTTCGTGATTTAAGGGGCAACATTGATACCCGTTTGAAGAAATTAGAAGAAGGACAATATGATGCCATTGTATTGGCTTCAGCAGGCTTGAACCGCTTAGGGAAACAAATTCCATCGTATGCGTATCTTAATACCAACCAATGTGTTCCTGCAATTGGACAAGGAGCAATAGCCATAGAGTGCAAAAGTGATGACGAGGAAACCATTGCGATGCTTAGAAGTATCAATGACACAGATACAGAAACAGCAATTGTAGCCGAACGCAGTTTCATGAAAACCATAGGAGGAGGATGCAAGTTCCCATTAGCTGCTTATGGAATCATAGATTCCAATAAAGTGATTTTGTCAGTAATGTTAGGGAATCATCACACCAACCAAATCATAAGAATTATGGATTCGGCTCCCATTGAAAATGCTGAAGCCTTAGGAAAATCAATCGCTGAACAAATTTTTGTTCAAGCTGAAAAGCAAGGATTGAAAATTGAATATTAATCTTCTTGTACGATGAATGCCCTGGAAAACAAAATTATCATTTCCACAAGGCCCCTTTCGGAAAACGACTCCCTTAAACAGCATTTAAGCGAAAAAGGGGCGTGGGTCCTTGATTTTCCGATGATAGAAGTTTTTCCGGCTGAATTAAGCATAGAAGAAATTCAAATCCTCAGGAAGGCAGAGCACTTTGATTGGATTGTGTTTACCAGTGGAAATGGGGTTAATTTCTTTTTCGAGGCACTCCAATTTTTGGGCATTCAAAAAAGTGCATTATCATCTTCAAAAATCGCT
This sequence comes from uncultured Bacteroidales bacterium, assembly GCA_964543995.1. GTDB lineage: Bacteria > Bacteroidota > Bacteroidia > Bacteroidales > CAIXTV01 > CAIXTV01. Next base: position 1,754 of record CAZJBB010000156.1, on the reverse strand, counting down.
GTTGTTGGGAAAAAAACGGCAGAGAAAGTTTTGAATCATCAAATATCTCCTTTTCTGATTTCTAAAGGGAATAATGCTGCGGATTTATTGGTAGAAATACAAGCTCAAATTCAGCCACACGAAAGCGTTTTATTGGTATTAGGAAAATTGGCCGGAGGGATTTTCGAGGAAGGCTTAGCCTTACAACATGCAGTTAGCAGGATCAATATTTATGAAACAAAAGCGGTAGCAAACTGTTCTAAGAATATTGTAGAAAGAATTCAGAATAACAGCTACGATTTAATTATTTTTACCAGCCCATCGGGATTCCGGAATTTTCTCCATATAATGAAGGAAAACCTTGGGGAAAGTGAATTAAAATTAGCTTGCATTGGCAAAACAACAGAAATTGAACTCAAAAAAAATGGCTATGCTCCCCTTTTGGTTTCTTCAAAATCGGAAGCTGTGTTTTTTGCCGATGAGATAGAAAAATATTTTAAGACTAAATAAACATATTTACAAATTATAAAAACAAACATTATGTCATTTCCGGAAACCAGATTACGCAGACTCAGAAAAAATCCAATTCTTAGAAACATGATTTCTGAAACATCTATCAGTGTAGATGATTTAATTATGCCTTTATTTGTTTGTCCAGGCACCAAAGTAAACAATCCCATTTCTTCCATGCCGGGGAATTCGCAATTGTCTATCGACCTGTTAATTGAAGAGTGCAAAAGCATCTTAGATTGTGGTGTAAAATCAGTACTGCTTTTTGGTATTCCCGAAACTAAAGACGAGCATGGTTTGGTGGCTTGTAATGAAAATGGAATCGTTCAACGCGCAATGGTGGCGTTAAAAGAAAAATTCGGCAGTGATATTCTCACTGTTGCAGATGTTTGCAATTGCGAATACACTACCCATGGTCATTGCGGTACCATTGTAGATAATGATGTAGATAATGATTTAACCTTGATTACCTTAGCGAAACAAGCTTTGTCGCTGGCACAAAATGGTGCCGATGTAATTGCTCCCAGTGACATGATGGATGGACGGGTAAAGATGATTCGTAAAATACTGGATGAGAACAACTTCTATAATATTCCTATCATGTCCTATGCTGCCAAATATGCTTCCGGATTTTATGGTCCTTTCAGAGAAGCTGCCGAATCAGCCCCAAAGTTTGGTGACAGAAAAAGTTATCAGATGAATCCGGGCAATTCCGACGAAGCCATGAGAGAAATTGAACTTGATATTGAAGAAGGGGCTGATATTGTGATGGTTAAACCGGCAATGAGTTATCTCGATATCATCAGAAGAACTAAAGACAACTTCAACATTCCAATTGCCGCATATAATGTAAGTGGTGAATTTTCTATGGTAAAAGCAGCTGCTGCCAAAGGATGGATTGATGAAGAAAGAATCATGATGGAAGTGGCTACCTCAATAAAAAGAGCCGGTGCAGATATCATTATTACCTATTTTGCTAAAGATATTGCCGCAGTATTAAATAGATAATAGATTGGTTGATAGTTCATTTCAATTAAAAAATGAACTTAATAATTAAGAAATCAAATTATGAATAAAGAAAACAGTAAAGCTGCTTTTAAAAAAGCGTGCGAAATTATTCCGGGAGGCGTAAACTCGCCGGTAAGAGCATTTAAAAGTGTAGGTGGTGAGCCCATTTTAATTGCCAGTGGAAAAGGTTGTAGAATCACAGATATTGACGGGAATACCTATATCGACTTTGTAAGTTCTTGGGGTCCATTAATTTT